>SKWO01000058.1 GCA_007128895.1 Gammaproteobacteria bacterium | reverse complement strand
CCAGTCGGCTCGGCAGGGAGCGGCGCGGCTGGCGCCGCCACAGCCGCCGGAGCGGCCGTCGCCACCGGCGGGGCAGCCGGCATGGGCGCGGCGGCCGGGGCCGGGCTATAGCGCGCGATGCGAACCGCCTCTTCGCCTTCGTGGATCTCCAGTTCGGCAATGCCGGACTCTTCCACCAGTTCAATCAGTTTCTTGATCTTGCGAATATCCATAGGCTCTTTGGCTTCCGTGGGTCAGTGCGTGTCGGTGCTCGCGTCCAGCAGGGGCAGCGCCGCCTGCAGGGCCAGTTCATAGCCGATCGGGCCAAGGCCGCTGATCACGCCGACCGCCAGATCGGAGAGATAAGAGTGGTGGCGAAACGGCTCACGGGCGTGGACGTTGGAAAGGTGGACCTCGATGAAGGGGATGGCCACCGCAGCCAGAGCGTCGCGCAGGGCGACGCTGGTATGGGTGAAGGCCGCCGGATTGATGATGATCCAGGCGACGCCGTCGCTGCGTGCGGCGTGAACCGACTCGACCAATACGTGCTCGGCATTGCTCTGCAGGCTCTCCAGGCGATGGCCGGCTGCCTCGGCCTGCACCACCAGACGGCGATCGATATCGGCCAGCGTCTGCCGGCCGTAGTGCTGCGGCTCGCGCGTTCCGAGCAGATTGAGGTTGGGGCCGTTGAGCACCCGAATCAATGCCATCGAGAATTCCCCTGGTCACGGACGCATCGACCATCACAGCGCTGCCGAAACGGAACAACACGTCCTTATGCGCCCATTCTGCACGACCGCAGGGGAGTTGTCCATATCGAGCCAGAACGACGTTAGTTCGCCGACGATACCGGCAAGTCGTGCAGCAGCGGTTCGATCACCTCAGCCGCCTCGGCATAGGTCATCTCATTGCGATGGGTATAGACGATGCGCCCTTGTCGATCATAGATCACGGTGTAGGGCAGGGCGCCGACCCGGTTGCCGTATTCCCGCGCAATGGCAATCCCGTCATCGGTCCCCATCAGGATCGGGAACTCGATCCCCAGCGGATCGACAAAGTCGATCACATTCTGCAGCGTGTCGATAGCCACGGCGACCACACTGAAGCCGTGTTCGGCATAGTCGTCCTGCAGCTCCATGAAGGCCGGCATTTCACGCACGCACGGCGGACACCACGGGGCCCAGAAATTGAGCAGTACCACCTGACCATCCCACTCTTCAATCGTGCGCTCGACCCCATCCATATCGGGCAACACAAAGGACGGCCGATACTCCGGGACGCCAGCCAGGGCCGCCACAGAGGCCGCCGGCGCCACCGATCGATCGGCCGATTCCGGTCCACTCTCATCAGGACCACAACCACTCAATACCAAAACCAGCAGCCCCATCAGCAGGCCCTTTGACAGCCCTTTCATTTGCAACATTTCACTACCCCATTTGGAACAAGTTGAACAATTGACTTTTATTTGTATAGAATGAACCAACTTTCCATTTCCGGAAAGTCCACGATATCCATTTCATTTCTTTGTGAGGAACCGCATGAGTCTCGACCTTTCCAATCTCTCCGAAAGCGAACTTGAGGCATTGAAGAGCCAAATCGACAACGAAAAAGAGGCACGCCGCAAAGCGAGTCGCAAGGAAGCGCGTCAGGCCTGCCGCCAGACCGCCCGCGAATATGGCTTTACCATCGAAGAGCTGTTTGGTGGCGCCACCGGCAGCAAGCGTACCCGCCGCAGCCGCGAAGAGCGTCTTTATCAGCACCCGAGTGATCCGAGCCTCACCTGGAGCGGTTTTGGCCGCAAGCCGGGCTGGCTGAACGAGCTGGTCAACTCGGGCCGCGACGTGGAGAGTCTGCGGGTCAAGTAATCCGCTGCGCAAGCCTGCAAAAAGGCCGCCCACGGGCGGCCTTTTTCTAGGAAGCGTTGGACAATTCGCTTCCTTCACTGCCCCCAGGCCCGACGGGCGTGGTCGGCCAGACTCGGGCCGTCGATGAAGCCGACCAGGCGGTAGCCGCGCTGCTCCTGGCCACGACCATCGTAGAAGATCATCCCCGGCGGCCCGATCAGACCGTAGCGCTGCAAGAGCACACGATCATTCTCGTTGTTGGCGGTCACATCAACCTTGATCGCCATCGCATTGTCGAAACGGCTGGTGACCTCAGGCATGGGGAAGGTTCGCCGCTCCAGTCGGCGGCAGTCGACGCACCAGTCGGCGGTGTAGTAGACCATCACCGGCTGACCGCGCTCGGCCGCGCGACCCAGCTCGCGCTCCAGCTCCTCGACGGTGCGCACCTGGTTGAAGGCCACTGCCTGTGCACCACCGCCACCACCGGAGGCCAGCGACATCGCCACGCCACGCAGCGGCTGGTAGATCTCGCGCGAGTCGAGCGAGGCGCCGACCAGCATCAGCCCACCCCACAGCAACAGCGCGACGCCCAGCCCCTTCCACAGGCGCATCCAGCCGGAAGCCCCCTCGCGAATCGGCTCCAGCGCCCCCATGTAGACCGCCGAGGTGATCAGCAGCAGAGCCCACAGGATCAGGCTGATCCACTCCGGCAGCACGCGCTCGAGCATCCAGATGGCGACCGCCAGCATCAGTACGCCAAAGACCGCCTTGACCGTATCCATCCAGGCACCGGCGCGCGGCATCAGCTTGCCCGCCGAAGTACCGATGGCGATCAGCGGCAGCCCCATGCCCATGCTCAAGGCAAAGAGCGCAGCGCCGCCGAGCACGGCGTCGCCGGTCTGGCCGATGTAGATCAGCGCCCCCATCAGCGGGGCGGCGACGCACGGCCCGACGATCAGTGCCGAGAGCAGCCCCATCACGGCCACACCACTGAGGGTGCCGCCCTTCTGCCGATTGCTCACCTCGGTCAGTTTGCTCTGCAGAAAGCTCGGCATCTGCAGCTCGTAGAAGCCGAACATGGCCAGGGCCAGGGCGACGAAGATGGCACTGAAGGCGCCGAGGATCCACGGGTTCTGAAAGGTCGCCTGCAGGTTGGCGCCAAACAGGCCGGCCAGCACGCCGGCCACGGTGTAGGTCAGCGCCATGGCCAGGACAAAGACCGTGGAGAGGACAAAGGCGCGCCGCGTGGTGACCTGCGCCCCCTGCCCGATGATGATGCTGGAGAGGATGGGAATCATCGGGAAGACACACGGCGTCAAGGCCAGCAGCAGCCCGAGACCAAAGAACGTGAGAATCACCAGCCAGGTGCGGCCCTCAGCCAGCGAGCTGGCCAGCCGGTCCTGCTCCGAAACCGGCGGTGCCTGTGGCTGTTGCGGCTGACTCGCCGGCGAGGCGGCGGCGCGCTCGCCGCGCGGGGCGGTGCCGATCTGCGGCAGGGTCACGCTGACCACCTGGGTCAGCGGCGGATAGCAGACACCGATGTCGGCACAGCCTTGCGACTTCAGGCTCAGTTCAAAGGTATCACCGGCCTCGACGCTACGCTCAACCGGGATCTGCACCGCCACATGGTAGCGGTAGGTCTCGACCTCACCGAAGAACTCGTCGACCTTGTGCTCACCGGGTGGAATCAACGGTTCACCCAGGGTAAAGCCGGGCGTGGTGGTCTCGAAACCGAAGCGCTCCCGGTACATGTAGTAGCCGTCAGCTATGGTCCAGATCGCCTCGACGGTCTCCTCGTCCAGCGCGTGGGCGGTGACGGCAAAGGCGACCTCGGGCTCGAGCAGCTCGTTGTCGAACCCCCAGGCCAGCAGCGGCAGAAGCAACAGCAGAAAGGCGAACGACGCCGACGGGCGCCGCCGTGAAACAGCGGTCGAGTGGGTCATGGAGCGCAATACCTCGGTGTTGTTATTGTCCGATATCCTCGCCAAGTTAGGACTATCATCCTACGACGAAGTTCAGGTGGCCTGCATGGTATCATGCGGTCATCGATTGAAAATCACCGGCACCGCCCCCACGACTTCGCCATGAATCCTTTCCTTCCCCTCTTTGTCCTCTTTATCGCCATCCCTCTGCTGGAGATCTGGGTACTGATCCAGGTCGGCGGGCTGATCGGCGCGCTGCCGACCATCGCCCTGGTCGTTGCCACCGCGCTGCTTGGCGCCTGGCTGCTGCGCCAGCAGGGACTCTCCACCCTGCAGCGGGCGCAGCGTGCGATGGCGCACGGCGAGCCGCCGGCGATCGAGATCATGGAGGGGATGCTACTCTTCTTTGCCGCTGCGCTGCTGCTGACCCCGGGCTTCCTCACCGACACGATCGGCTTCGCCCTGCTCCTGCCGCCACTGCGGCGGCGTCTGATCGTGGCCGGACTGCAGCGCGGCGTGGTGATCCAGAACGTCCACCGCCGCCCCGCCGAGGGCGGCCCCGCAGCATCGGAGCCGCGCCACGGGCGCACCATCGAAGGGGAGTATCAGCGCAAGGACGAGTGACGCAGCGGCTTGGCGCTGCGATGGTACTCCAGGTAGCGTTGTGCCGCCTCCGGCCCCATGTAGCGGGCCAGCATCTTCGACTCGGTCTGACACAGATCGACCATGACCAGTCCATCAAGCGCGTCGCTGAACTGGCGATCGACATTGAAGCCGAGCACCCGGCCACCCAGCTTCAGATACTGCCGCAACAGGATCGGCGCCCCCTTCTCGCCCCCTTCGATCTGGCTGATCAGTCCGGAGAGCGCCTCGATGTCGGCCAGATGGGCGTAGCCGTTGCTGTGCCAGCGCCGCCCCATGCCGCGAAACGGCCGCCGCGGCTGAACGTGGCGCGCCAACTCGGGCAGATAGAGGTTGTCGCGCAGAAAGGCGACCATCAGCTGCCGTGACAGGGCGTGATAGTCGTTGCTGATGCTGACCGGCCCGAGCAGGATGCGGTAGCGGGGGTGGCGCACGACGAAGGCGCCGATCCCCTTCCACAGCAGCAGCAATGGCGAGAAACTGCGCTGATAGTCGGGCTGGACGAAGGAGCGGCCCAGCTCGATCGAGGGTGGCAACTGCTCGATCAGCCGCCGGCGGTAGCGGAAGAGCGAGTGGGTGTAGAGCCCGTGCTTGCCGTAGCGGGGCAGGATCTGGTCGACCAGGCCGAGCCGGTAGGCGCCGACCAGCTCACGCTGCTCGGTGTTCCAGACGAAGAGGTGCAGGTAGTAGCTGTCGTAGAGGTCGATGTCGCACGCCTTGCCGGTCCCCTCACCGGCCTCGCGAAAGGTCAGCTCGCGCAGCCGCCCGATCTCCTGCAGCAGATGCGGGATCTGCGCCGCGCGGGCGTACCAGACCTCCATCACGCCGTTGTGGGTGAGCAGCTGCTCCGGCGGCAGTTGCGCCACCTCTTCCTGCAACAGCTCCACCGGTGGCGGCGGTGCCAACGGCTGGCCGCCCTCGCGGACGCCGTTGCGGGTCCGCGCCGGGCGCGCCAGATCGCCCAACAGCAGGGTGCGCATGCGCAGCAGGTTGATCAGTCGGCCATCGTCCGCCTCCTCGGCGATCTGCCGCGTGCCGACCGCAGCGCCGATGCGCAGCGTCACCGTACGGCCCGCCTTGTTCAGCAGCTCACGCGCCAGCAGCGCGGTACGCAGCCGCGGGTGGAGCAGACCGGCGAGCTGGAAGCCGAGGCTGTTGCGCCCATGCAGATAGATCGGCACCGCCGGCACCCCGGCGCGACGCGCCAGCCGCGCCACTGTCGGGCTCCACGGCGCCTCGCCGATCGCGCCGCGCCGGTCGAGGTGGGCGACCTCGCCGGCAGGAAAGACCAACAGCAGGCCGCCCCCCTGCAGCCAGCGCAGCGCATCGCGCAGCGGCGCCAGGTTGCGCCGGTGCGCCTCCGGTCCGGCGTAGGGGTCGACCCCGAGAAAGAGTTCGCTCAGCTCCGGTATCCGCCCCAGCATCGAGTTGGCCAGGATACGCACATCGCTGCGCAGGCCACCGAGCAGGTGGGCCAGCACCATGCCGTCGAGGGCGCCATAGGGGTGGTTGGCGACCACCACCACCCCACCTTGTAGCGGGATGTGCGACAACTCGCTATCAGGGACGCGGTAGTCGATCCTCAGCCGATCGAGGACCTGCGCCAGAAAGGCGTTCGGTCCGGCACTGGGCTCCAGCGAGGCGTACTCCCGCTGGAGTCGGGCAAGACCGCTGACCTGCTCGATCGCGCGCTCGGCCCAGCGCCAGCGACCAAAGGCACCGTCAAGACAAAAGGGGCGCGCTGCAGACACGGGCAACTCCATCAATGGATGAGAAACCGTGCGATTGTGTGGCCCGCCCGTGACACCACCGTGTCAGCGCCGCGACCGATCGATGACACTGATTTTCATCAGGTTGTCGTCAAACCGTCCCGCCGGTGCAACAGAGCATCGGCATAGTGCCTAATCGAAGCCACCGTCGGCACCAGCGAGGACTTCGATATGAAGACGACCGCCCTGAGCTACCGCACCCTCTTCCTCTCCGACATCCACCTCGGCACCAAGGATACCCACAGTGAACAGCTGATCGACTTCCTGCGCCACGTGCAGTGCGAACAGCTCTACCTGCTGGGTGACATCATCGACATGTGGAAGGCTCGCAGCGGCTGGCACTGGCCGCAGCGCAGCCACAATGTGGTCCACCTGATCCTCGACAAGGCGCGCAACGGCACCGAGGTCACCTATGTACCGGGCAACCACGACGAGTCGATGCGCGGCTACGCCGACACCCTCTTCGAAGGGGTCAGGATCACCCTGGAGGCCGAGCACGTCACCGCCGACGGCCGCCGCCTGCTGCTGCTGCACGGCGACGAGTTCGACAACGCGGTCAAGCACAGCCGCCTGCTGCGCCTGATCGGCATCGGCGCCTACGATGTGCTGCTGATGCTCAACCGCTGGCAGAACCTGCTGCGCCGCCGCCTGGGGCTGAACCACTGGTCGCTGGCCGGCTTTCTCAAGCAGCGCGCCACACGCGCGGTACGCCACATCGAACACTACGAACACGCCGCCGCCCACGAGGCCGCCCGCCGCGGCTTCGATGGCGTGGTCTGCGGCCATATCCACCGCGCCGCCCACAAGCAGATCGCCGGGGTCACCTACCTGAACACCGGCGACTGGGTCGAGAGCTGCACCGCCATCGCCGAAGACCACCATGGCCAGCTCCACCTGATCTGCTGGCCGCTGCAACGCAGCCACCTGCTCGATACCCGCCTGCCCGCTGATCTGCAGCCGGTGCGTGTTGCTGCCTAAACTGGGTGCTGGCTGGCTTGGCGGTTCGACTAGTGGTGGCAACCTAATTTGAGGTGCCATACCCGGCTCGGCGCAAGCTATGCGGGCAAACCTTTGATTGCGGTGCTGTCCGGGCTGGGGTAGGGCCTGTCGACGGACGCCGTGAACCCATCCATGGGGGCTCGGACACGAACATCCTGTTCGTGTACGCCGCCGCCAGGCCCTACCCCAGCCCGGGTGGAACGTTCGGTGCTGGCTCCATGGGTGCCGACTCCCAACCAGGGCGGGCCACGACGAACGGCTGGCACCCAGCGTTCGGCCCGGATCGGGGGAAGCCGTTGTGAGGGCGTGCATCGACAGGACGTCGATGCTCGAGCCCCCATGGATGGGTTCACGGCGTCCCTCACGACGGCTTACGCCGAGCCGGGTACAGCACCCAAACGTGACGTGCCTCAATGACCGGCCAGCACCCAGCGTTCGGCCCGGATCGGGGGAAGCCGTTGCGAGGACGTGCATGGACAGGACGTCCATGCTCGAGCCTACATGGATGTATTCACGGCGTCCCTCGCGACGGCTTACGCCGAGCCGGGCACGGCACCCCAAACGTGACGAGCCGCACCGAATACAGCGTCGATCCTCACCCGGATTCACCACCCGCCCTTGAAAAATAAATCTGCGCCGCTATTATTAGCACTCGCTAGCGGTGAGTGCTAACAGCGCCGCCGCACCACACGATTTATCAACCACAGACAAGCAGGAGAAGTTCGAAGATGAACATCCGTCCTTTGCATGATCGCGTCATCGTTCGTCGCGTCGAAGAAGAGCGCACCACCGCCGGTGGCATCATCATCCCCGACACCGCCAAGGAGAAGCCGATCCAGGGCGAAATCGTCGCCGTGGGCAAGGGCAAGATCCTGGACAATGGCGACGTGCGCGCCATGGACATCAAGGTGGGTGACAAGGTGCTGTTCGGCAAGTACGCCGGCACCGAGGTCAAGGTAGCCGGTGAAGAGCTCCTGGTGATGCGCGAAGAAGACATCATCGGCGTCATCGAAGGCTAAGGCCGCCCGACCCCCCCGTCTCCTACAACGACTGAACAAGAGGAAAGGTAAACATGTCTGCAAAAGAAGTACGCTTCAGTGACGACGCCCGCCAGCGCATGCTGCGCGGTGTAAACACCCTGGCCAACGCGGTCAAGGTCACCCTCGGCCCGAAAGGCCGCAACGTCGTGCTCGACAAGAGCTTCGGCGCCCCCACCATCACCAAGGACGGCGTCTCCGTCGCCAAGGAGATCGAACTGAAGGACAAGTTCGAGAACATGGGCGCCCAGATGGTCAAGGAAGTCAGCTCGCAGACCTCCGACGTCGCCGGTGACGGCACCACCACCGCCACCGTGCTGGCCCAGTCGATCCTCACCGAGGGCATGAAGGCCGTCACCGCCGGCATGAACCCGATGGACCTCAAGCGCGGCATCGACAAGGCCGTTACCGCCGCCGTCGCCGAGCTCAAGCAGCTCTCCAAGCCGTGCGCCGACAACAAGGCGATCGCCCAGGTCGGCACCATCTCGGCCAACTCCGACGACTCGATCGGCAAGATCATCGCCGACGCGATGGAGAAGGTCGGCAAGGAAGGCGTCATCACCGTCGAGGACGGCTCCGGCCTGGAGAACGAGCTCGACGTGGTCGAGGGCATGCAGTTCGACCGCGGCTACCTGTCGCCCTACTTCATCAACGAGCAGCAGACCATGAGCGCCCAGCTCGATGACCCGTTCATCCTGCTCTACGACAAGAAGATCTCCAACATCCGCGAGATGCTGCCGGTGCTGGAAGGCGTCGCCAAGGCCGGCAAGCCGCTGCTGATCATCGCCGAGGATGTCGAAGGCGAAGCGCTGGCCACCCTGGTGGTCAACAGCATGCGCGGCATCGTCAAGGTCGCTGCGGTCAAGGCCCCCGGCTTCGGTGATCGTCGCAAGGCGATGCTGCAGGATATCGCCATCCTCACCGGCGGCACCGTGATCTCGGAAGAGGTCGGCCTCTCGCTGGAGAAGGCGACCCTGGACGACCTCGGCACCGCCCGCAAGGTGCAGGTGACCAAGGAGAACACCACCATCATCGACGGCGCCGGCAAGCACGAGGACATCGAGGCCCGCGTGACCCAGATCCGCGCCCAGATCGAGGAGTCGAGTTCCGACTACGACAAGGAGAAGCTGCAGGAGCGGGTCGCCAAGCTCGCCGGCGGCGTCGCCGTGATCAAGGTCGGTGCTGCCACCGAAGTCGAGATGAAAGAGAAGAAGGCACGTGTCGAAGACGCCCTGCACGCCACCCGCGCTGCGGTGGAAGAGGGCGTGGTACCGGGCGGCGGTGTTGCCCTGGTGCGCGTCCTTGGCGCCTTGGCCAACCTGAAGGGCGACAACCACGACCAGGACATGGGCATCAACATCGCCCGCCGTGCCATGGAAGAGCCGCTGCGCCAGATCGTCGCCAATGCCGGTGACGAGCCGAGCGTGGTGCTGAACCAGGTCAAGGAAGGCAAGGACGCCTACGGCTACAACGCCGCCACCGGCGTCTACGGCGACATGATCGAGATGGGTATCCTCGATCCGACCAAGGTGACCCGTTTTGCCCTGCAGAACGCCGCCTCGGTTGCCGGCCTGATGATCACCACCGAGGCCATGATCGCCGAACTGCCGAAGGACGATAAGGGCGGTCCCGACATGGGCGACATGGGTGGCATGGGCGGTATGGGTGGCATGGGCGGCATGATGTAAGCCGTCGGACCCGCCACACCTGCTGTACCCGGAAGGCCCCGTCAGATGACGGGGCCTTCTTCTTTTGCAGGCACGCCCCTTGCCCGAGTTCGGCACCCACACGGTATACTTCCGCGATGAACCAAGACCCAAGACAAGCGGCGATCGTCCGCTGGCTGCGCGCCACCCTGGGCGATGCCGATTTTACGTTGGAGACCGCCTCGAGCGACGCCAGCTTTCGGCGCTACTTTCGCGTCACGCTGGACGGCCACAGCCGCATCGTCATGGACGCCCCGCCCGAGCGCGAGGCGTGCAGCCCCTTTCTGGCCGTCGCCGAACGCTTTGCTGAAGCCGGGCTGCACGTGCCACGGATCGAGGCCGCCTCGATCGAGCAAGGCTTTCTGCTGCTGGAGGATCTGGGCAGTACCGACTACCTCCATCGCCTCGACGCGGCCAGCGCCGACCGGCTCTACGGCGACGCGCTCGATGCCCTGCTGCAGCTGCAGCGCAACGTCGCCCACGACGGCCTGCCACCGTACGATGCCGCGCTGCTGCAGCGTGAGCTCGACCTCTTCCCCGAGTGGTATCTGGACCGCCACCTGGGCCAGCCACTGAGCACTGCCCGGCAGGCGGACTGGCAACAGCTCTGCCGGCAACTGATCGACAGCGCACAGGCACAGCCGCAGGTCACCGTGCACCGCGACTACCACGCCCGCAACCTGATAGTCACCAGCCCCAACCCCGGCATCATCGACTTCCAGGATGCGGTGGTCGGGCCAGTCACCTACGACCTCGTCTCGCTGCTGCGCGACTGCTACATCGCCTGGCCGCCGGCGCAGGTCGAGGCGTGGGTGCTCGGCTATCGGCGGCGGCTGCTCGACGCCGGTCTGCCGGCCGGCGACAGCGATGCCCGCTTTCTGCGCTGGTTCGACTGGATGGGGGTCCAGCGCCACCTGAAAGTCGCCGGTATCTTCAGCCGCCTGTGGCACCGCGACGGCAAACGGCGCTACCTCGACGACCTGCCGCTGACACTGCACTACATCGCCACCGTCGCGGCACGCTACCCGGAGCTGGCCTGGCTGTGCGAGCTGCCGGGGGTCGAGCCGCTGGCGCAATCGTGAGAGAATTACCCCCATATCGACCAGAACAAGGAGCCGAGCATGAGCAACCACTACGACCTGATCGCCATTGGCGGCGGCAGCGGCGGTCTCTCCGCCGCCGAGCGCGCCGCCCTCTACGGCAAGCGCTGCGCCGTGATCGAGAAGGAGCGCCTCGGCGGCACCTGTGTCAATGTCGGCTGCGTGCCGAAGAAGGCGATGTGGTACGGCGCACAGATCGCACACCGGCTGGAGATGGCGCCCGACTACGGCTTCGACATCACCCGCAACGGCTTCGACTGGGCCACCCTGTGTGCTGCGCGCGACCGCTATATCCAGGGGATCAACGACTGGTACGTCAACTACCTGGCCGACTCCAACATCGACCTGATCCGCGGCAGCGCACGCTTTGTCGACGCGCACACCGTCGAGGTGGGCGGCCAGCACTACACCGCCGACCACATCGTCATCGCCCCGGGCGGCACCCCGATGGTACCGACGATTCCGGGGGCCGCACACGGCATCACCTCCGACGGCTTCTTTGCCCTCACCTCTCAGCCGCGCCGTGTGGTGGTGGTCGGCGGCGGCTACATCGCCGTGGAGCTGGCCGGCCTGTTGCGCTCGCTCGGTAGCGAGGTCGACCTGCTACTGCGCGGTGAACACGTACTGCGCGGCTTCGATTGCCTGCTGCGCGACACCCTGATGGAGGAGATGGTCGAATCCGGCATCAATATCCTGCCACGCATCGAACTGGAGCGGATCGAGCGCAGCGAGGCCGGCACCCTCTGCCTGCATGCCGGCAGCGGCCACACCATCGACGGCGTCGACTGCCTGATCTGGGCCACCGGGCGACGCCCGCTGACCGATGAGCTGAACCTGCAGGCCGCGGGCATCGAGACCGACAAGGGCGGCTTCATCCCCACCGACGAATGGCAGGAGACCGGAGTCGAAGGCGTCTACGCCGTTGGCGATGTCACCGGTCGCGCGGCGCTGACGCCGGTCGCCATCGCCGCCGCGCGCCGCCTCGCCGACCGCCTCTTCGGCGGCATGGCCGAGCGCCGTCTCGACTACAACCTGATCCCCACCGTGGTCTTCAGCCATCCGCCGATCGGCACCGTCGGCCTGACCGAGGACGAAGCGCGTCAGGCGCACGGCGACGCGGTCAAGGTCTATCAGACGCGCTTCACGCCGATGCTCTACGCTTTCGGCGACCACGGCGTGCAGACCGCGATGAAGTTGGTGACGGTCGGAGCGCAGGAGAAGATCGTCGGCTGCCACCTGATCGGTGACGGCGTCGACGAGATGCTGCAGGGCTTCGCCGTGGCGATCCGCATGGGGGCGACCAAGCGCGACTTCGACGACACCGTCGCGATCCACCCGAGCAGCGCCGAAGAGCTGGTGACGTTACGTTAGCGAAGTGCGCTGCGCAGCGTCACCAGCAGCAGGAGCACGCCGCCGCCGAGCAGCCCCCAGCCGACCGGTTCCGGCAGAGTGTGGGGCTGCAGGACAAGATAGCCGCCGGCCAGTGCCGTGCCGGTGCCAGTGACGGCCAGCAGGGTGCGACGATGGGCGGCTCGCAGATCGGCACGCAGCCGCTCCAGTGCCCGACTGCCGTGGTCCGGCGTGCGCCGCCCCTCGCGCTCACGCTCGAGCAGATCATGCAGCAGCAGCGGCAGCTCCGGCAGCTTTTCAGCCCACAGCGGTGCGTTGCGACGCAGTGAGCGCAGCAGCGCGCGTGTGCCTATCTGCTCGCTCATCCAGTGCTCCAGAAAGGGCTTGGCCGTGCTCCACAGGTCGAGATCGGGGTAGAGCTGCCGCCCCAATCCCTCGATATTGAGCAGGGTCTTCTGCAGCAGCACCAGCTGCGGCTGCACCTCCATGTGGAAGCGACGCGCGGTCTGGAAGAGGCGCAGCAGCAGGTGGCCGAAGGAGATCTCCTTGAGCGGGCGCTGGAAGATCGGCTCGCAGACGGTGCGGATGGCCGACTCGAACTCGTCGATGCGGGTACCGGCCGGCACCCAGCCCGACTCGATGTGCAGCTCGGCCACCCGGTGGTAGTCACGGCGGAAGAAGGCGAGAAAGTTCTCCGCCAGGTAGCGTTGATCGCGCGGGCTCAGGCTGCCGACGATGCCGAAGTCGACCGCGATGTACTGCCCCTCCGGCGAGACGAAGATGTTGCCCGGGTGCATGTCGGCATGGAAGAAGTTGTCGCGGAAGACCTGACTGAAGAAGATCTCCACCCCCCACTCGGCGAGCCGCTTCAGATCGATACCGGCGGCCTGCAGCGCAGGGATATCGCTGATCGGGATGCCGTGGATGCGCTCGGTCACCAGCATCCGGCTGCGCGTGTGCGGCCAGTCGACCTCGGGGATGTAGAGCTTCTCCGACCCCTCGAAGTTGCGCCGCAGCTGGGCGGCATTGGCCGCCTCACGCTGCATGTCGAGTTCGTCGAGAATGGTCTTTTCGTACTCGGCCACCACTTCGACCGGGCGCAGCCGACGCGCCTCGGAGGAGTAGCGCTCGAGGTTGTGGGCCAGGATATAGAGCAGGGCAATATCGCGACGGATGGTACGCTCGATGCCGGGGCGCACCACCTTGACAATGACCCGGCGGCCATCGTGCAGGGCGGCGGCGTGGACCTGGGCGATCGACGCCGAGGCGAGCGGCTGTTCGTCGAATGCGGCGAAGAGCGTGCCGACCGACTGCCCGTACTCACGCTCGATCAGGCGGCGTGCCTCGGCCCCGGGGAAAGGGGGCACGCGATCCTGCAGCCTGGCCAGCTCCAGCGCGATGTCGTCCGGCAGCAGGTCGCGCCGGGTCGAAAGCATCTGACCGAACTTGACGAAGAGCGGGCCGAGGTCCTCCAGCGCGCTGCGGATACGCTCGGCCTGCGGCACCCCGCGGGTATGGGTCCAGTAGAAGGGTGAGAACCAGACCAGGAAGCGCAGCGGGCGCAGCACGGGCACGGCGAAGACCACCTCCCAGACGCCGTGGCGCAACAGGACCCAGCCGATGTAGAAGAGGCGCAGCGCCTGGCCGGGTCGGATCACGATGCCGCCCTGCTCAACAGCTGGCGCACACGCTGTTCCAGCCGCGCCACATCGTCGCGCAGGCGATCGACCTGGCCGGCAAAGGCGCGCACCTCTTCCGGCAGCGGCAGCAGGTCGAGCTCGTGGCGCAGATAGCCGGCGAGATCCTGTTCGATCTTGTGCCGCGCTGCGGCCAGCCAGTCAAGCAGACCCGTCGCCCCTTGGGCCAGCGGGCGCGCCGCAGCGTCACCGACCAGACGGGCGAGCAGTGCCTCGGGATCGGGGCGCGCGTGCGCCAGCAGCCCTTCCAGGCTGCGCAGGGTCTGGCCGTCACCGGCGATGGCCACCTCCCCGCTGCGCAGCAGCGCATCGCGCTGCTCGGCGCTGGCCATGCGCAGCAGTGCGAACGCCTTGCCGCGTACCGTGACATCACACCCCTCGCGCGCGCCCGCCTCGACCATCACGCCGGCACGGTCGAAGCGCAGCGTGAGGCCGAGGGACAGGTCGCTGACCGCCACGGCAACCGCCTTGCCGTGCAACGGTTGCAGCCCCGCCGGCCGCTCAGGCTCGAGCCGCAACGCACCGTTGATCACCCCCTCCAGTGCCGCCGCCAGCGCGGCAGCGGCCTCGGCGGCACCCGGCGCGGCGCAGCTCACGCCTTGTAGCCCTTGTGCAGGGCGACGATGCCGCCGCTCAGGTTGAGGTAGTCGCACTGCGCCAGCCCGGCCGCCTCCATCATGGCGCGCAGCCGCTCCTGATCGGGATGGACACGGATCGACTCGGCCAGGTAGCGGTAGCTCTCGGCATCCCCGGCAAAGAGCCGGCCCAACGCCGGCAACACGCTGAAGGAGTAGGCGTCGTAGACCGGTTTCAGCCCCGGCAGCACTGGATGGGAGAACTCGAGCACCAGCACCGGCGCCCCGGGGCGTGCCACCCGTGCCATTTCACGCAGGGCGGCCTCCTTGTCGGTGACGTTGCGCAGGCCAAAGGCGATGGTGACGGCATCGAAGTGGTTATCGGGAAAGGGCAGCCGCTCGGCGTTGGCCTGGACGTAGCGCAGATTGCCGCACAGCCCGGCGTCGAGCAGCCGCTCGCGACCGGCGCGCAGCATCGAATCGTTGATGTCGGCCAGCACCACCTCGCCCTGGTCGCCGACCCGCCGTGACAGGCGCGCCGCCAAGTCGCCGGTGCCGCCGGCCAGATCGAGTACCCGGCTGCCGTTGCGCACTGCCGTCTGCTCGATGGCGATACGCTTCCACAGCCGGTGGATGCCGAGCGACATCAGATCGTTCATCAGGTCGTAGCGGCCGGCCACGGAGTGGAAGACACCGGCCACGTGGCGCGCCTTCTCCCGTGCCGGCACCTTGCGGTAGCCAAAGTCGACGGTCGGTTCGTCCATCAGTGGACCGCCTGGCGCACGTGGCCGGCGGCCTCGAGACGGCGCAGGTAATCCTGCCACAGCGTCTCGTACTGGCTGCCGAGGCGGTAGAGCACATCCCACGAGTAGATCCCCGAGCTGTGCTCATCATCGAAGTAGAGCTGCACGGCGTAGTTGCCGACCGGCTGAATGTCGACGATATTGACCGCCTCCTTGCCGACCTGGAGCTTCTCCTGCCCCGGCCCGTGGCCCTGCACCTCGGCCGAGGGGGAGTAGACGCGCAGGTACTCGCACGGCAGTTCGAAGCGGCTGCCGTCGTCGAAGGCGATCTCGAGCACACGGGATGCCTGGTGCAACTTGATCTCGGTCGGTTTGATGCTCATCGGCCTGCTCCTCTCAAAGAATGTAGCGACTCAGATCCTCGTCGCGCGCCACGTCGGCCAGCCGCTCCTCGACATAGGCGGCATCGACCACCAGCTCGCCCGGCTGGTCGGTGGCGCTGAAAGAGAGCGCCTCGAGCAACCGCTCCATCAGGGTGTGCAGGCGGCGGGCGCCGATGTTCTCGGTACGGTCGTTGACCTGACAGGCGATCTCGGCCAGCCGGCGGATGCCGTCCTCGGCAAAGCTGAGCCGGACCCCTTCGGTCGCCAGCAGGGCGGTGTACTGGGTGGTCAGCGCGGCGTCCGGTTCGGTCAGGATACGCACGAACTCGTCGACACCAAGGGCGCTGAGTTCGACGCGGATCGGCAGACGCCCCTGCAGCTCCGGGATCAGATCGGAGGGCTTGGCCAGATGGAAGGCGCCCGAGGCGATGAAGAGGATGTGGTCGGTCTTCACCGTGCCGTGGCGGGTGGTCACGGTGGCCCCCTCGACCAGCGGCAACAGGTCACGCTGCACCCCTTCTCGCGAGACATCGGGACCGCCCCGCTCACCACGGCTGGCGATCTTGTCGATCTCATCGAGAAAGACGATGCCGTTCTGCTCGACGTTCTCCACCGCCTGGCTGCGCACCTCGTCCTCGTTGACCAGCTTGGCCGCCTCCTCGTCGGTCAGCAGCCGCAGCGCCTCGCGGATCGGCAGCTTACGCGCGCTGGAGCGACGCTGACCCAGGTTGCGGAAGAGGCTCTGCAGCTGGTTGGTCATCTCCTCCATGCCGGGCGGGGCCAGGATGTCGACGCCCAGGCCGCCCTGCTGGGCCAGCTCGATCTCGATCTCGCGCTCATCCAGCTCGCCGTTCTGCAGCTTCTGGCGAAATTTCTGCCGAGTGGCGTTGTCGCGCACCTCCGGGTCGCCCTCCAGACCGCGCGCCGGCGGCAGCAGGACGTCGAGGATGCGATCCTCGGCCCGACCGACGGCCAGATGGCGCACCTGACCGATCGCCTGCTCGCGCATCATCTTGACGGCGTTATCCACCAGATCACGGATGATCGACTCCACATCGCGCCCAACATAGCCCACTTCGGTAAACTTGGTCGCCTCCACCTTGATGAAAGGGGCATTCGCCAGACGCGCCAGACGGCGCGCGATCTCGGTCTTGCCGACCCCGGTGGGACCGATCATCAGGATATTCTTCGGCGTGATCTCGCTGCGCAGCGGCTCGTCGATCTGCGCCCGACGCCAGCGGTTGCGCAGGGCGATGGCGACGGCGCGCTTGGCCTCCTCTTGGCCGACGATGTGCTTGTCCAGCTCCTGGACGATCTCGCGCGGGGTCATCATTCCGGGTCACCTGTGCAGTCGAGCCGCTCAAGGGTCAGATTGGCATTGGTGTAGATGCAGATATCGGCGGCAATCTTCAAGGCGCGCTCGGCAATCGCGCTCGCCGCCAGCTCGGTATGATCCAGCAAGGCGCGCGCCGCCGCCTGGGCGTAGGGGCCGCCGGAGCCGATCGCGATCAGGCCGTCTTCCGGCTCGATGACGTCGCCATTGCCGGAGATGATCAGCGAGTCACGGCCGTCGGCGACGGCCAGCAGCGCCTCCAGTCGGCGCAGCATGCGGTCGGTGCGCCAGTCCTTGGCCAGCTCGACAGCGGCCCGGCGCAGGTTGCCGTGGTGTTTCTCCAGCTTGCCTTCGAAGCGCTCGAAGAGGGTGAAGGCATCGGCGGTGCCGCCGGCAAAGCCGGCCAGTACGCGATCCCCGTAGAGGCGACGCACCTTGCGCGCGTTGCCCTTCATCACCGTGTTGCCCAGCGTCACCTGGCCATCGCCGCCGATGACGACCTCACCCCCCCGGCGCACCGAGACGATCGTTGTTCCTCGAAACTGTTCCACGCTTGCTCCGTTGCTGTCGCTTGTTCGGGCCTGAGTCGGGCGCTACCGCTGCGGGAGCACCTCATCGGCAGCGGCCGGGTCCTCGGCCAGGCGCTGATTGCGCTCGCGCAGCCAGTCGATCACCCGCTGCATGGTGGCGCCCTGGAACTGCTGACGGTAGGTCATCACCATGTTGAGCGACTCGACCTCGAGGTTCCAGATCAGCCACTGCTCACCGCTCTGGTAGAAATGGAAGACGATCATCACCGGCGCCAGCCCCGGCGCATCCATGGTCGCACGCACGCTGACCCGCCGCTCGTCCCGCCCCGCACGCGGCTCATCGATGGTGAAGGCATCCCGGGTCAGGCTGTCGAGCACGTCGGCTCGCAGCAGGGCACCGGCGTAGAGCCGGATCAGGAAGAGGCGAAACTCGGCGACAAAGGCGCGCCGCTGCTCGTCACTGGCGGTACGCCACTGAGTCGGCGCCACCATCTGGGCAAAGCGGGGAAAGTCGATATGCGGCTCGAGGTTCTCCTCGATCAGCCGGTGAAAGCGCTCCGGCTCCTCACGGTACCAGGCGGCCCGCCCCTCCAGGGCGTCGAACATCGTATCGCGCACCTGCTCGAGCTGGCGCTTGGCATCGGAAGCAGCCGCCACGGCCGGCAAAGCCAGCAACGCGGCGAGCAGGATCGGCAAAAGCGGTCGTCTGAGTAACAGCATGATGTGGCGCCTGGTTTTGGATTTTCGTAATATTACCCTTTTCCCACCTGCATTTCATCCGATGGAGCCCCCATGCAGCAGACCTCTGGCCGCTACCCCGCCCTCCGCCCGCGACGCCTGCGCCGTGATGACTTCAGCCGCCGCCTGGTCCGCGAACACCGTCTGGGCACCGATGATCTGATCTGGCCGGTCTTCGTGCTGGAGGGGGAGGGGCGGCGTGAGGCGGTGCCGTCGATGCCGGGGGTCGAGCGCCTCTCCATCGACCAGCTGCTACTTGAAGCGCGCGCCGCAGCGGCGCTGGGCATCCCTGCGGTCGCCCTCTTTCCGGTCACCCCGCCCGAGTGCAAGAGCGAAGACGCCGCCGAGGCGTACAACCCGGACGGTCTGGCCCAGCGTGCCGTGCGGGCACTGAAGGCGGCCCTGCCCGAGCTGGGTGTGATCACCGATGTCGCCCTCGACCCCTTCACCACCCACGGGCAGGACGGCCTGATCGACGCCAACGGCTACGTGCTCAACGACGAAACGGTCGCGGTGCTGGTACGCCAGGCGCTCTCCCACGCCGAGGCGGGCGCCGACATCGTCGCTCCCTCCGACATGATGGACGGCCGGGTCGGCGCGATCCGTCAGGCACTGGAGTGCGCCGGCCAGATCCACACCCGTATCCTCGCCTACTCGGCCAAGTACGCCTCCAGCTTCTACGGCCCGTTCCGTGATGCGGTCGGCTCGGCGGCCAACCTCGGTACAGGCAACAAGTACACCTACCAGATGGACCCGGCCAACGGCGACGAGGCACTGCACGAGGTCGGCCTCGATCTGGCCGAGGGGGCCGACATGGTCATGGTCAAGCCGGGCATGCCGTACCTTGACATCGTCCGCCGGGTCAAGGAGCACTTCGGCGTGCCGACCTTCGTCTACCAAGTCAGTGGCGAGTACGCCATGCTGCGCGCGGCGGCCGACCACGGCTGGCTCGATGAGCGGGCGGTGGTGCTCGAGTCGCTGCTCTGCTTCAAGCGCGCCGGCGCCGACGCCATCCTGACCTACTTCGCCCCCCAGGTCGCACGCTGGCTAGGGAAGCGTTGACCGATTCGCCTACGCCTCTGGCCGCGAGGCGCGCAGGGAGACAAGGCGTGTTGGCGCAGCAATGCTAATTGCCTTGCAAGCCGACACAACGCAGTATCCGTGTGCGCCTCGTGGCCCCGTAGGGCGGGCCTTCAAGCGCACCCTGGCGGTGTTGGCGTTGTTGCGAAGGGAATCACCATTCGCTGCCAACGCCGCCTTGCCATGGCACGCTTGAAGGCACCGCAGAGGTGCAGGCGAATTG
>SKWO01000025.1 GCA_007128895.1 Gammaproteobacteria bacterium | reverse complement strand
TCCAGTACACGGCAAGCTTATTACTTTGCTCAGCGCAGCACCAAAAGGCACCACGCCTCGCGCTCAAAGTCATTATCGAGTGCCCTCACTCGATCATTCACAGTTTGTTAAAGAGCTCGGGTGGCGTGCCGTTGTCGGCCTGTTGTCCCGATGTGAGCCGCGCATTTTACACCGTTCAGGAACAGCGTCAAGAGGAATGTTGCACGAAGATGAAAATCGGCCGCTTGGGTTGCAGGCGGTTTCGCAGTAGGATAGGCGCCATCCTGGAACAGCCTATATTTAGAGAGCAACCTCATGCAGAGCCGAACACCCCTTCTCTCCGCTTCCGTGTCGCGCAGCCTTGTACTGGCCGCCATGGCCACCTTGTTGCTGCTGAGCGGCTGTGCCAGCACACCCCGTGGCGGCGACAGCATCGAAGCGTCGCCGGAGCGCGTGGCACACGACCCGTTCGAGGGGATGAACCGCGCCGTCTTCGCCTTCAACGATGGCGTTGACCGGGTCCTGGTCAAGCCGCTGGCCAAGACCTATGAGGCGGTGACGCCACGCCCGGCTCGACGCGGTGTTTCCAACTTCTTCGCCAACCTGCGCGACGTCGTCCACGTCGCCAACCATCTGCTCCAGTTCCGACCGGGCGAGGCGGCACGCCACACCGGCCGGGTCTTCTTCAATTCGACCTTCGGCATCGCCGGCCTGATCGACGTGGCGACCCCGATGGGTCTGGAGCGCCAGCCAACTGACTTCGGCCAGACGCTGGGGCGCTGGGGGGCTGAGCCTGGCCCTTATCTGGTCTTGCCATTGATCGGTCCGTCCACGCTGCGCGACGCACCCGGCTGGGCGGTCGATGCGTTCTACTTCAGCCCAACAGCGCATGTCACACCACGCGAAGATCGACTCGCGCTGCGCTCGCTGCAGATCATCGACATGCGTACACGCCTGTTCGAGTTCGACGCGCTGGTCGACGAGGTCGCCTTCGATCGCTACACCTTCGTACGCGAGGCGTGGCTGGCCCACCGGCGCCGCGGCGGCAGCGGTGAACCGAGTGAATCAATCAGTCAGAGTGACCATGATCTGACCGACGACCTCTTTGATGAACCGCTCTGGGACGAGCCGCCTGCACCATGATGGCGGCCTGGCTGGCGGCAAGCCTGGTCGGCCTGGCCGTTCTGGCTTGGAGCGCCGACCGCTTTGTCGTCGCAGCCGCGCAACTGGCCGAGCGGGTCGGCCTCTCGACACTGGTGATCGGCCTGACCGTGGTCGCCTTCGGCACCTCGGCCCCGGAGATCGTAATCGCCATTGTCGCCGCGGTCGATGGCAGTCCCGGCCTGGCGGTAGGCAATGCGCTGGGCTCAAACATCGCCAACATCGCGCTGGTGCTGGGGGTCACCGCCCTGATCGCCCCACTCCGAGTCGGCTCCGCCCTGCTGCGGCGCGAGTTTCCCGTTCTGATCCTGGTTACCCTTTTCGCCGCCGCCCTACTGCTCGATGGTCGGCTGACGCGCCTTGACGGCGCCCTGCTGCTGCTCGGTCTTGTTCTGCTGCTGTTCTGGCTGGCACGTCTGGCCCGCCGCGGCGAGCCGAGCGACTCACTGCTGCACGAGATCAGCCACGAACTGCCCCCCACCCAACCACTGGGGCGAATCCTGCTGCACCTGACGATGGCCTGCCTGCTGCTGCTGATCGGCTCGCGCCTGTTGGTCTGGGGTGGCGTCGGCCTGGCTGAGGCGGTCGGCGTGCCCGATCTGATCATCGGGCTAACCCTGGTCGCGATCGGCACCAGCCTGCCGGAACTGGCAGCGGCGGTCGCCGGCGCCCTGCGGCGCGAGACCGACCTGGTGATCGGCAACATTGTCGGCTCCAACCTCTTCAACCTGCTCGCGGTGCTGGCGTTGCCGGCCGTGATCGCACCGCACGCGCTGGACGCTGGGGTGGTGGTGCGAGACCTGCCGGTGATGATCGGCCTGACGCTCCTACTGCTGCTCCTGCTTCTGATTCCCCGTCCTGGCCGCCCCGGCGTATCGAACACCCCCTGTCTGGGCCGTGTCGCGGGCGGGACGCTGATGTTACTCTATATAGGTTATCTGGGCCTGCTGGCTGCAGGCCTCCACGGA
This sequence comes from Gammaproteobacteria bacterium, assembly GCA_007128895.1. Lineage (GTDB taxonomy): Bacteria > Pseudomonadota > Gammaproteobacteria > SKWO01 > SKWO01 > SKWO01. The sequence continues at coordinate 18,164 of SKWO01000025.1, read as the reverse complement.
TAGATCAGGAGAACAAGGTTCATGCCCATCGAACGCTTCACGGCCAGACAGCGACCGTGCGCCCATGTACCGCAAGGACCGGCGCTGCTGCACGCACTCGGCGGCGTGCCCGTATGATGGCTCCGGTTGATACGGACTCGGATTCGGTGCTGCACGACACCCGTCTGATCGAGCTGGCGCGCGCCGTGCTTGATCTGGAAAGCCGTTCGGTGGCGGCGCTGGTCGAGCGTCTCGACAGCGAGTTCGCGCGCGCCTGCCACCTGATGCTGGCATGCCGCGGCCGCATCGTCGTGCTCGGCATCGGCAAGTCGGGCCATATCGGCGGCAAGATCGCCGCCACGCTGGCCAGCACCGGCAGCCCGGCCTTCTTTGTCCACCCGGCCGAGGCCAGCCACGGCGACCTGGGCATGATCACGGTGGGTGATGTCGTGCTCGCCCTCTCCAATTCGGGCGAGACCGATGAGATCCTGACCCTGATCCCGATCATCAAGCGGCTAGGTGTACCGTTGATCGCATTGACCGGCAATGCCGACTCGCGCCTGGGCCGCGAGGCCGATGTTCACATCGATGTCAGCGTGGAAAAGGAGGCGTGCCCGCTCGGGCTGGCGCCTACCGCGAGCACCACGGCGGCACTGGCGATGGGTGATGCCTTGGCCGTCTCTTTGCTGGAGGCGCGCGGCTTCACCTCCAATGACTTTGCCCGCTCCCACCCGGGTGGCCGCCTCGGGCGGCGCCTGTTGATCCACATCGGTGACATCATGCACAGTGGCGAAGCGATTCCCCGAAGCGATCCCGACGCCAGCGTAGCCACCGCGCTGCTCGAGATGACGCACAAGGGGCTTGGCATGACCACGATCTGCGATGGCGACGGCCGTCTGCTGGGCATCTTCACCGACGGTGATCTGCGCCGCATTCTCGACCATGCCACACTCGACCTGCACAACACCCCGGTCCGCGAGGTGATGACCCGGGGCTGTCGTAGCGCCGCCGCCGACCAGCTCGCCGCCGAGGCGCTGGAGATGATGCAGCGCTACCGTATCAACGCGCTGCCGGTGGTCGATGACGACGGCCGCCTGACCGGCGCGATCAACATGCACGACCTGCTGCGCGCGGGCGTGGTCTGAACAACAGGGAGTACACCATGCCGTGGCCTGACTGGCTGGAACCACCAGACAACACCCTCCTCGAGCGTCTGCGCGCGCTGCGTCTGGTGCTGTTCGACGTCGACGGCGTACTGACCACAGGCGCCCTCTTTTACGGTGATGACGGACAGGAGTACAAGGCGTTCCACTCCCGCGACGGGCAAGGCATGAAGATGTTGCGCCAGAGCGGTGTCGAGCTGGGCATCCTCACCGGACGCACCTCCAGCGTGGTGGCGCTGCGCGCGGCCAACCTCGGCATTGCCCACGTCATCCAGGGAGCAGACGACAAGTTGGCCGCCTGCCAACAGTTGTTGGCGCAGCTCGGCCTGCCGTTCGAGGCGCTCGCATTCGTCGGTGACGACATCGTCGATCTGCCGGTGATGCGCCGCGCCGGATTGGCGGCGACCGTGGCCGATGCCCACCCCTTGGTACGCCAGGCGGCCCACTGGCAGAGCCGCCTTGGCGGCGGCCAGGGCGCCGCCCGCGAGCTGTGCGAGCTGATCATGGCGGCCCAGGGGCGACTTGATGAGCAGCTGGAGCCCTATCGGCAATGAGGCGCTACCGCAGCATCGTGATCCTGGTGCTGATCATCATCGGCCTCTTTACACTATGGCGCTTCGATGACCGTATCGAGGACGATGTGCGCGATGCGCAGCTGCCCGTCAACGCGCCCAGCTTTATCAGCGAAGGATTCGTGCTGGTCGAATTCGACCAGGACGGACGCCCGGAGCAGCGCCTCGAGGGCGAACGCCTGATCCGTTACCCCCGCTTCTATCCGGAACTGCCGTCCAACCTGCCCGAACCTCCGCCACAGCTGGGGCTGAGCGATGCGGCACAGCCGCTCGATCACATTCAACAGCCTCGGCTCTGGCTCTACAGCGCCGACCAACCGGCATGGCAAGGACGCGCCGAGGCCGGCTGGCGCAGCGGCGAAACAGCACCCATGCTGCTACACGGCGATGTCCATCTGCATCAGCCTGCTGCCGACACCTCACCGGCCAGCCACATGGAGACGGACTGGCTCTGGTATGAGCCTCGCCGGCGTGAAGCCCACACCGAGGCCGCCGTCAACCTGACCCGTGGATTCGACCGCCAACAGGCGATCGGTCTGCACGCCTGGCTGGAAAGACGCCAGGTCGATCTGCTCTCTGACACACGAGGCACCTATGAGATCCGCTAATCTGCTGCTTGCCACCCTGCTGCTCGCCACCAGCGGCCTGCTCCAGGCCGGTGAACCGATGACCATCGAGGCCGATAGTGCCACCCTTGACGACCGCCGCGGCGTCAGCCTCTACCGCGACAACGTCGTCGTGGTGCGTGGCGACCTGACCCTGCACGCCGATGAGGTGACCGTCCACCACGAGCAGCGTCAACTCGACCGCGTCGTGGCCCGCGGGCGGCCGGCCAGGATGCACCAGCGACCGGCACAGGGTGAGGCGACCGATGGCGAGGGCCGGCACATCACCTGGTTCGCCGAGAACGAGGTCATCCACCTGGAGCAGCAGGCCCGCCTCACCCGCGGCGATGACCTTTTCACCGGTGAGCGTATCGTCTATGAGACCACCACCCAGATCGTGCGCGCCGACGGCCAGGGCGGTCGGGTCCGCGCGGTCATCCAGTCGCGCGAGCGGGGAACGGCCGAGTGAGCCGCATCAGCACCCTGACGGCGACCGGACTGGCCAAGCGTTACCGGGGCCGGGATGTGGTCAGTGACGTCACGCTGCAGGTACGCAGCGGCGAGAGTGTCGGCCTGCTCGGGCCCAACGGCGCCGGCAAGACGACCAGCTTCTACATGATCGTCGGGCTGGTGCAGGGGGATGGCGGGCGCATCGAACTCGACGGCCAGGTGATCACCCACCTGCCGATGCATGAGCGCGCCCGCCTCGGTGTCGGCTACCTGCCGCAAGAGCCGTCGGTCTTTCGCAAGCTGACGGTCGCCGAGAACCTGCTTGCCATCCTGCAGACCCGACGCGACCTCGATCCGACCAGCCAGCAGCAGCGGTTGGAAGAGCTGCTGGAAGAGCTGCATATCACCCATGTGCGCGACAGCAAGGGCATGAGCCTCTCCGGCGGCGAACGGCGTCGGGTCGAGATCGCCCGCGCCCTGGCCACCGAACCGCGCTTCATCCTGCTCGACGAGCCGTTTGCCGGGGTCGATCCGATCTCGGTGATCGACATCCAGCAGATCATCCGCCACCTCTGTGGGCGTGGCATCGGTGTCCTGATCACCGATCACAACGTACGCGAGACCCTCGGCATCTGCCAACGCGCCTACATCATGAACGCGGGCCAGGTGATCTGTTCCGGCACCCCGGAGACGATCCTGGCCGACCCCCAGGTGCGCGCCGTCTACCTCGGCGAACACTTCCGCCTGTAAGGGACAGGCGGTTTAGGCTAAAATTGTTACATGCACAGAAATTGCACGACAACCTGCGCCTGATCTGGCCATGAAGCTTACCCAACAGCTCAAGCTCGGCCAGCAGCTGACCATGACGCCGCAGCTGCAGCAGGCGATCCGTCTGCTGCAGCTCTCAACCCAGGAACTCGAGCTCGAGGTACAGCAAGCACTCGACTCCAACCTGATGCTGGAGCTCGATGAGGAGCATGAGGGCCGCGTCCACGAGAGCGACGGCGAGACCCACAGCGCGGCACCGGAATCGGCCGATGACGGAAGCGACGAAGCGACCGGTGGCCCCGACAGCGATGCACCGATGGGCGAGGAGATCCCCCGCGAGCTGGCGGTCGACAGCGAGTGGGAGGACACCTACGACACCTCGGCCTATCCGATGCCGGCCGGCGGTGATGGCGACGACGGCAACCTTGACTGGCGCAGTGCCGGCGATGAGTCGCTGCACGACAGTCTGCGTTGGCAGATGGGAATGACCCCCTTCTCGGAGACCGACCGCGCCATCGCCGAATCACTCATCGACGCCATCAATGACGACGGCTATCTGGCCACCCCGGTGGAAGAGCTGCACGAGTCACTGGCCGAGGATCTCGGCGTGGAGCTGGACGAGGTGATCGCGGTACTGCACCGGATCCAGTCCTTCGACCCACCCGGGGTGGGTGCGCGTGACCTGCGCGAGAGCTTGCAGATCCAGCTGCGTCAGCTGCCACCGGAGACCCCGTGGCTGCCCCAGGCCCTGGAGCTGACAGGGCGCCATTTCGACCTTTTGGCCGGACGTGACTTTGCTCAACTGCGGCGCAAGCTCCACCTGGACGAACCGGCCCTGCTGCAGGTCATCCAGCTGATCCAGTCGCTCAACCCCCGCCCCGGCAGCCAGATCAGCCGTGAAGAGCCGCAGTACATCACCCCCGACGTGGTGGTCTGGCAGCGCAACGGCGAGTGGCACGTCGAACTCAACCCGGAGGCGACCCCACGCCTGCGCATCAACAGCTACTACGCCGGGCTGATCCGGCAGGCGCGCAGTGAACAGGACGCCGGCTACCTGAAGAACCACCTGCAAGAGGCGCGCTGGTTCATCAAGAGCCTGCAGAGCCGCAGCCAGACCCTGCTCAAGGTGGCCCGCGCCATCGTCGACAAGCAGCGCGACTTCCTCGAGCACGGCGAGGAGGCGATGCGCGCCTTGGTGCTGGCCGATATTGCCGAGGAGGTCGAGATGCACGAATCGACCATCTCCCGCGTGACCACACGCAAATACATGCACACACCCCGCGGCATCTTTGAGCTAAAATACTTTTTCTCAAGCCACGTCGGCACCGCCGACGGCGGCGAGTGTTCGTCCACCGCGATCCGCGCGGTAATCAAGAAGCTGATCGCAGCCGAGGAGCCGCGCAAGCCACTCAGCGACAACCAGATTGCCGGCATTCTCGGCGAACAGGGGATCAATGTCGCCCGCCGCACCGTGGCCAAGTACCGCGAGGCCATGGGCATCGCCCCCTCCAATGAACGCAAGCGCCTGTGCTGAAGAGCGCGACTGCAGAAACATACCACCACACGACAAGGAGTTCCGACATGCAGCTGAATGTGACCGGCCACCACATGGACATCACCCAACCGCTCCACGACTACGTCAAGGAGAAGCTCGAGCGACTTGAGCGCCGCTTCGACAACGTCACCAACGTCCATGTCATCCTCAGCGTGGAGAAGGAGCGCCAGAAGGCCGAGGCGACCGTCCACCTGAGTGGTGCCAACATCTTCGCCGACGCCACCAGCGACGACATGTACGCCGCTATCGATGCACTGATTGACAAGCTCGACCGTCAGGTCACCAAGCACAAGGAGAAGATGACCGATCACCACCGTAACCGCGAGACCATTCGCCACCAGGTGGACTGATCCGGCCAGACCATGCAACTCTCCGAGATACTCTCTGAAAAACAGGTGCTCGCCCACGGCAGTGCGGCGAGCAAGAAGCGCGCGATAGAACAGATCAGCGACCTGATGGCCTCGGCTGTGCCCGAGATCGACCCAGGGACCATCTTCGACAGCCTGATCGCGCGCGAACGTCTGGGCGGCACCGGCATCGGCCACGGCATCGCGTTGCCGCACGGCCGAATTCCGGGCAACCACAAGACCGTGGCGGCCTTTCTCCGGCTGGAAGAGGGCATCGACTACGACGCCCTCGACCAGAAACCGGTCGACATGCTGCTGGGGCTGCTGGTACCTGAGGACTCGACCGAAGAGCATCTGCAACTGCTCGCCAGTCTGGCGGAGATGTTCTCCAGCGAACCGTTCCGGCAACAGCTGCGCGACGGCGCCAATGCCGCCGCACTCTGCCAATTGCTCAGCGAGTGGCGCGCCTGACGCCGGGCCATGAGTGGCGGGATCTCCATCGCCCAACTCTATCAGCGACTCGACGCTCGCCTGCAACTGGCATGGTGGCACGGTCAAGAAGGTGCCAGTCTGCGCCAACTGACGCGCGACGGCGATGCCGACCCCTGCTCACCACTGGCCGGCCACTTCAACCCGATTCGCCCTTATCCGATCCAGCTGCTTGGCGAGGTTGAACTGGCGTGGCTCGACAGCTTGGCCACGGCCCGTCGCGCCGCGGTGCTGGATGAGCTCTTCGGCCCCCTGACCACTCTGGTCATCGTCGCCGGAGCGCGCACACCCCCCGAAGACGTGCAGCGGCTGGCGGCGATGCGTGGCTGCCCCCTGCTCTACACCCCCCTCTCCTCCACCCGTCTGCTCAACCACCTGAGCCACCTGCTGGCCCACGCGCTGGCGCCGCGCACCACCCTGCACGGCGTCTTCATGGCCGTCCTCGGCATTGGCGTTCTGATTACCGGGGACAGCGGCACCGGCAAGAGTGAACTGGCCCTGGAACTGATCAGCCGCGGCCACCGACTGGTCGCCGACGACGCCCCCGAGTTCGCCCGCATCGCGCCCGATACGCTGGAGGGGCGCTGCCCGACCGTGCTGCAGGATTTTCTGGAGGCACGCGGTCTCGGCCTGCTCAACATCCGCAGCATGTTCGGTGAGAACGCAATCAAACAGCGCAAGTACCTGCGCCTGATCGTCAACCTGCGCGATCCGCAAAACCAGGTCATGAATGCCGATGAACGGCTGGCCGGCATGCATCGGCAGCGCGAGATACTCGGCGTAGCCATCCCCGAAGTCGATCTGCCGGTAGCCAGTGGTCGCAACCTCGCCGTGCTGGTGGAGACGGCCGTGCGGCTGCACAACCTGCGCAACCACGATCAGGAAGACGCCCTGCACGACTTCATGCAGCGCCAGGAGGCGTTCATGGCCGGCCAACCGCCCGAGTCACCCACATGAGATTTATCATCGTCAGCGGGCTCTCCGGCTCCGGCAAGAGCATCGCCATGCATACGCTGGAGGATATCGGCTTCTACTGTGTCGACAACCTGCCACTGGCTTTGCTGGATGCCTTCGCCGACGAGGTCCGTCGCACGGGTGATCCGCAGGGCCGCTATGCGGTCGGCATCGATGCCCGCAACCTGACCGCCTCGCTGGCGTCGTTTCCACACCAGCTGGAACGGCTGCAGCAGCAGGGGCTGGCCCCCGAACTGGTCTTTCTCGACGCCGATGACGCCACCCTGATCAAGCGCTTCAGCGAGACCCGCCGCAAGCACCCGCTGAGCCACCGTGACCTGCCCCTGGCCGAGGCCATCCGCCGTGAGCGTGCACTGATCGACCCAATCGCCTCCTTGAGCCATCTGCGCATCGACAGCAGCCGCACCCACCTGCACCAACTGCGCGATCAGGTGACTGAACTGGTGGGTGGGCAGCGCAGCGAGATGACCCTGCTCTTCCAGTCGTTCGGCTACAAGCACGGCCTGCCGGTCGATGCCGACTACGTCTTCGATCTGCGCTGTCTGCCCAACCCGTACTGGGAGTCGGAGCTGCGTGGGCTGAGTGGGCGCGAGGCCGCCGTCGACACCTTCTTGCAGCGCCACCCGATCGTGACGCGCATGTATAATGACCTCAAGACCTTCCTCGACCACTGGATCGAGCGGTTTGCGGCAGATAATCGCCGCTACCTCACCGTCGCCCTTGGCTGCACCGGTGGGCAACACCGCTCGGTCTGGATGGTCGAGCGGCTGGCTGCCACCTTCGACAGCCAACCGGTGCGGGTCCTGGTCCGTCACAGAGAGCTCGGGAGAGAGTAGACAACCATGCCGGTCGGCCTCCTCATCGTCACCCATAGCAGCATCGGCAACGCCGTGGTCGAGACCGCTGCCACCATGCTCAATGCCTGCCCGGTCCAATTTGATGTGCTGGCCGTCAGCCAGGACTACGGGCCAGACGAACAGCGTGCCATGGCTAACGCCATGGCCGACCGGCTCGACCAGGGTGACGGTCTGCTGGTACTGACCGACATGTACGGCTCCACCCCCAGCAACATCGCTTGCTCGCTCCATGCACGCGGCAACGTCCGGATCATCGCCGGGCTCAACCTGCCCATGCTGGTACGGGTTCTCAACTACCCCCTGCTATCACTGGATGAACTGGCCGATCGCGCCCTGAGCGGAGGACGCGACGGCATCTTCCTCTGCCCCCCAGCCGACTGAGCCGCCATCGGAGCCTGGCCATGCCGTCACGTGAACTCGCCATCATCAACAAGCTTGGCCTGCACGCCCGCGCAGCGGCGCGCTTTGTCACCACCGCCTCGGAGCACCCGTGCGAGATCCACGTCACGCGCGGCGAGCGGCGTGTCAACGGCAAGAGCATCATGGGCGTGATGATGCTGGCCGCCGGCCAGGGGAGTCAGATCGTCGTCGAGGCCGAAGGCGAAGGGGCCGAGGCGGCCTTGGCCGCCCTGGAACAACTGGTCGGCAGCCGCTTCGGCGAAGCCGAGTAACCACGTGACCGACCGCTCCGGCACCGGGTTGGACGATCCGATCACGATCCGGGGCCATGGCGTCGCGGGGGGCGTCGCCATCGGTCAGGCCTGGGTGGTCCACGACGACCACCCGGAGGTCCTCGAATACGCCCTGCCGGAAGAACATCTGGAAGACGAGGTCGCCCGCTATCGGGCCGCACTGGCCGAAACGGAGCGCCACCTGCTGGCGGTTCGCGAGCGTATCCCCCACACCACACCGGACGAGATCGCCGACTTCATCGACACCCACCTGCTGATGCTGCGTGATTTCAACCTCGCGCGCGCGCCGGAGGAGCTGATTCGTACCCGGCGCTGCAACGCCGAATGGGCACTGAAGACCCAGTGCGACACACTGATCTCGGTCTTCGACGCCATGGAAGACCCTTACCTGAAGACGCGCAAGAACGACGTCATGCACATCGTCATGCGGGTGCAGAAGGTCCTGCTCGAACACAGCCCGGTCTATGCACCGGGTGGCTCACGCACCATGGCGGGTCAGATTCTGATCGCCCCCGACCTGACTCCGGCCGACACCATCCTGATGCACCAGCAGGGCATTGCTGCCTTCGCCCTGGAGGGCGGCGGGCCGGTCTCACACACCGCCATTCTCGCCCGCAGCCTGGGACTTCCGGCACTGACCGGTGTCCATGCCATTACCGATCGGGTAGCGCACGGCGATACAGTGATCATCGACGGCGACAACGGCGTCCTGATCCGCCACCCTGATCCAGCCACCCTGGCGCACTACCGGCAACGCCAGCGCAGTGACGAGGCCCATCGCATCCGCCTGGAACGGCTACGTGATCGTGCACCGCTGACGCGCGACGATCAGCACATCGCCTTACGCGCCAACATCGAACTGCCCAGCGACCTGGAGCTGGCCACCCATGTCGGGGCCGACGGTATCGGACTCTACCGAACCGAGTTCTTCTTCATGAATCGGGAGCAGCCGCCCTCGGAAGAGGAGCAGTTCGAGACCTTGGCTGCGCTGGTGGAACGGCTGGAGGGGGCGCCGCTCACCGTACGCACGCTCGACCTGGGGGCCGACAAGACCGCCACTGGCATTGGCGTTGGCCAGAGTGGCAACAACCCCGCACTCGGTCTGCGCGCGATCCGACTCTGCCTGCGTGATGAAGCACTCTTCCGGCCACAGCTCGCCGCCGCCCTGCGCGCCTCGGCACTGGGTCCACTGCGCTTGATGATCCCGATGCTCTCCAGCCTGGACGAGGTGACCCAAACCCGGCGCATCTTCGAGGAAGTCAAGGCGTCACTGCGTGAACGCGGCGAACCGTTCGACGAAAAGATGCCACTGGGCGGCATGATCGAGGTGCCGGCCGCCGCACTCTGTGCCCGCGCCTTTGCCGAACAGCTCGACTTCCTCTCCATCGGCACCAACGACCTGATCCAGTACACCCTGGCCATCGACCGCCTGGACGACGAGGTAGCCGACCTCTATGATCCACTGCAGCCGGCCGTGCTGCAGCTGATCCATACCGTGATCGAAGCCGGTCGGATTACCGGCACACCAGTAGCCATGTGCGGGGAGATGGCCGGTGAACCGCGCTTCACGCGCCTGTTGCTGGGGCTAGGGCTGCGCGAGTTCAGCGTCCTGCCGGGGGCGCTGTTGCGCATCAAGGAGATCATTCTGGAAAGCGATTGCCGCGCCCTGCAAGCGCAGGCCAGCACGGTACTGGGCTGTAGCGACAGAGAGGCCATCGCCGCTGCGGTGGCGGCGATGGACCCTCGCCAAAGGGCATGACTTACGGATTCATCAGGCGGTGGTCGATCTCCTGCTCGGCCGCCAGCCAGTCGTCCATCTCGTAGCCACCATCGAAACCGCGCCGTTCGGCATGGTAGTAGGCCGCCTCGGCGATCATGGCCAGGCGCTGTTCCGGGGTCACTACCGGGGCCGCAGCCGCCTTCTTGCGGGTTGTGGTAGCACGCGGCTTGGTGGCCGCCTTCTTCGCAGCACCGTCGCCAGGCGCCTTGGTTGTCCGTTTACGGGTCGTCGTGGTCGTCGTCGTGGCCATCGCTTGCATCCTCCGGCATGTGGTCATTGGGCCCCTGTACTGCCAAGTATAGACCGGCGCAAGTGACAGTCCAGTGAAATTTTCGCTCTAACTTCCGCAAACGTGAATGCAGCGTGAGTAGTATTCAATACGTCTGTACGCTACCATACAAAATGGGCGCTATGCTGAGCAAGGAAATAACAGGCAATGCTGAAGAAAATTTCGGTCGACCACCTGCGCACGGGCATGTACATCAAGGAGTTCTGCGGCTCCTGGATGGAGCACCCGTTCTGGAGAAGCCAGTTCGTTCTGGATGACCCGAACGACATTCAGCGCATCCGTAGCAGCAGTATCCGTGAGGTCTGGATCGACACCGCCAAAGGGCGCGATGTCGAGCGACCGGAGCAGGGGGTGAGCGAGAGCCGCAGTGAGGCCGAGGTCGATGCGACCCTGGCCGAGGCCGCCCGAGCCCAGCGCCAGACATCGCCATCCACCACCCGCGAGGAGCTTACCCGAGCTGCGGCGATCTACGCCAAGGGACGTCAGGCGGTCAGCGACATGTTTGGCGAGGCGCGCATGGGCAAGGCGGTGGATACCGTCGTCGCACGCAAGGTCGTCGAAGAGATCTCCGACTCGGTCACGCGCAACGCCGGTGCGCTGATCAGTCTGGCCCGACTGAAGACGGCGGATGAGTACACCTACATGCACTCGGTCGCGGTCTGCGCCCTGATGATCGCCCTGGCCCGTCAGCTCGAGCTGGACGAGGAGGCGGTGCACGCCGCCGGCATGGCCGGGCTGATGCACGACCTGGGCAAGGCGCTGATGCCGATGGAGGTGCTGAACAAGCCGGGGCGCCTGACCGAAGAGGAGTTTGCCATCATCAAGCGCCACCCGGAGGAGGGCCACCGAATGCTGCTGCAGGCCGGCAGCGCGGTCGATGCCACCACCCTCGACGTCTGTCTGCACCACCATGAGAAGACCGACGGTTCCGGCTATCCGCACGGCCTGAAGGATGCGCAGATCAGCCTGCACGCCAAGATGGGGGCGGTCTGCGATGTCTACGATGCGATCACCTCCAACCGGCCGTACAAGGCTGGCTGGGACCCGGCCGAGTCGATCCGCAAGATGGCCGAATGGACCGAGGGCCACTTCGACCAGCGTATTTTCCATGCCTTCGTCAAGAGCCTGGGCATCTATCCGGTCGGTTCACTGGTCCGACTGGAGTCCGGCAAGCTCGGCGTGGTGGTCGAGCAGTCGCGCGCTTCCCTGCTCAAGCCGATCGTCAAGGTCTTCTACTCCACCAAATCGAAGGCGCGCATCGCCCCCAAGCTGGTCGATCTGTCGCATACGACCTGCCAGGACGCCGTCGCCGACCGAGAAGATCCGGCGCAGTGGAACTTCCCCGACCTCAACGAGCTCTGGTCGGACGGTCACGCGGCGTACTGAAGCGCCACCCGGCGCCCGCGCTGCTCATCGACCCGGCTCAGCGCCAGCAGTGCCAGGGCAAAGAGCAGGATACAGAAGAGGATCGACAGGCCCAGCCCTACCCAGGCCTGGATCAGCCCCAGCCCGAGGATGCCGAAGACCCCGGCCAACTTCACCGCCACGCCCCAGAAACCGTAGAACTCCGCGGCCCGCGCCGAGGGCGTCAGGATGCCGACCAGCGCCCGACCAGCCGACTGCGACGCCCCCAGCGAGAGGCCCGCGACGCTGCCTACCACGAGAAAGAGGTGCTGCGCCTGCCAGCCGATCCAGTCGGCCAGGTGTGGCGTCAGCCAGATCAGCGTGATGGCCACGATCCATAGCAGCAGGGTCATCCGGTAGGTCGGGCTGGCGCCGATGCGGTCCTGCAGCGCACCGAAGCCGAGCGCGCCGGCGGCGGCGGTCACCTGGACCACGATGAACATCGCATTGCGCGTCGTCGCATCCCAGCCGATGACCTGGGCACCGTAGATGAAGGCGAACGAGATAATGATGTAGATGCCGGCCATGCAGAAGAAGATCGAGACCAGCAACATAGCCAGGTCGCGAAACTGCCCCAGCTGGCTGAGCGTCATGCGCAGCCGTACCAGCCCGGCCCCGATGTAGCCGCGCCCGGGCGGCAGCGGCTGACGCTGCCCCCGCTCACGCAGCCAGAGAAAGGTCGGGATCGCCGCCAGCAGGAAGAAGCCGGCGGCAAAGGGGCCGACCCAGCGGATGCGCTCGAAATTCTCCGCACTGGTCTCACCCAGCACCAGCAGGGTGAAACCGGCCGCCACCAGCCCACCGACATAGCCCAACGCCCAACCGTAGCCGGAGATCCAGCCCAGCCGCTCAGGCGGACCAAGGTCAGGCAGAAAGCTGGCAATGAAATTTTCGCCGATGGCGTAGGCGACATTGGAGAGGATCAGCAGTACCATGCCGAGCACGATCCAGCCCGGTTCGACGAACCAGAGCAGCGCCGTCAGGATGACCGTGGCGATGTAGCTGACGAAGAGAAAGCGCTTGCGACTGGCCGAATGGTCCATGATCGCGCCACACACCGGACCGGCCAGCGCCACCAACAGGTAGCTGGTGGCCAGTGCGATGCTCCACAGCAGATTACCGAGCCGAAACTGGTTCTCGGCGTCACCGACGATGACAGTGGTAAAGAGTTCACCGAAGACCACCGTGATGATCAGCAGTGTGTAGGCCTGGTTGGCGAAGTCGAACATCGCCCAACCGAAGATCTCCTTGCGCCCGGCCTCGGGCACCGGATCACCCGCCGGCGGCAACGTGGCGCAACAGGTCGACATCGACCAGCCGGCGGCCAAACGACTCGCCGGCCAGCACGCGGAAAGGTTGGCCCGGCTCACCCAGCTGATCGACCACCAGCGCCGCCCCGTCCATGGCCTCGTTCTCGGTGTAGGGGCTGACCGTAATCAGGGTGGGCAGATCGGCCCCGAGCGCCGCGCGCAGCCCGTTGCGCGAATCCTCGATCGCCACGCAACCGTGCGGATCGAGCCCCATCCGCTCAAGCGCCCACGTATAGATCGCTGGGTCGGGCTTCTTGGCCGGCACCACATCACCGGCGGCGATCACCTCGAACCAGTCGATCGCCTCGGCGCCCAGCGTACAGCGCAACAGCTGTTCGACATTTTCCGGGGTGGTTGTGGTGGCGATGGCCAGACGGATACCACATTGACGGGCCTCATCGAGCAGCCGCCGCACACCCGGGCGCAGCGGGATCGCGCCACCGGCCAGCAGCTCGACAAAGTGGCGCGTCTTGGCCGCATGCAGTCCGGCAATGAAGGTGGTGAGGTCACTGCCGGTACGCTCCGGCAGCGGTGGCCCCCACTGCTCGACGTAGTGACGGATGCGCTCCTTGCCACCGGTGACCGCGAGCAGCTCACCGTAGAGCGACTCATCCCACACCCAACCCAGTCCGGCATCGGCAAAGGCGCGATTGAAGGCGACGCGATGGCCGTCACGCTCGGTATCCGCCAAGGTACCGTCCACATCAAACAGGATGGCCTGCAACCCCATCAGCTTCTCTCCCCGATCAATCTCTGCTTCGTTCAGGGCGCATTGAGCTCGACCGTGAAGGTCGCCCCCTCGCCCGGCACGCTCTCGACCCTGATCTCACCTTGCATCAGTTCGACCAGACGTTTGGTCAGCGCCAGCCCAACGCCTGAACCCTCGACCCCGCTGGCATCGGCACCCAGCCGGTTGAAAGGCTGAAACAGCTCGTCCATTCGCTCCAGCGGGATGCCGCAGCCGGTGTCGCTGACCGCCAGCCAGGTGCGTCCCAAATCGTCGGCACCGCTGTCAAGCACGATGCGACCGTCCTGACGATTGTACTTGATCGCATTGGAGAGGAGGTTGATCACGACCTGCCGCAGCCGTGCCGCATCGGCCACCACGCGACTACCGTCGTTGGGGTCGATCCGGTTGTCGATCTCGATCCCGCGCTGATCGGCCAGTGGGCGCATCAACGCGATGCACTGTTCGATCAACGGTGCCAGTGCGGTCGGCACCAAGGTCACGCTGATGCCGCCGGCCTCGATGCGGGAGAGGTCAAGCACCTCGTTGATCATCTCCAGCAAGTGCCACCCAGCATGGCTGATCTGACGCACATGCTCGAGCTGCTCCTCACTCAGCGGTGCCGTCTGGTCGGACTCGAGGATCTGGGCAAAGCCGAGAATCGCATTCAGCGGCGTGCGCAGCTCATGGCTCATGCGCGAGAGAAATTCGCCCTTGGCGCGGTTGGCGCGTTCGGAGGTATCCCGGGCACGGCGCATCGCCAGCTCGGCATTCTTGACCCGGGTGATCTCGGTACGCATCGAGACGTAGCGCTCGGGCAGACCGGCGCCATCGAGGAAAGGCACGATGGTCGTCTCGACCCAGTAGTGGCTACCATCCTTGGCCCGGTTGCGTATTTCGCCATGCCAGACCCGCCCTTGAGAGATGGTCTCCCACATCGCCTCGAAGAAGGCATCCGGCTGCTCGTCCGACTTGAGCAGCCGGTGGTTGTTGCCGATCAGCTCCTCGCGACTGTAGCGGCTGATCTGGCAGAACTTGTCGTTGACGTAGGTAATGCGCCCACTGACATCGGTAACGCTGACGATGGCGTGCTGATCGAGCGCGAAGCGCTGGCGCTGCAATTCGGCCAGGCTGTTCTGCAACTGTTGGTGGGTGGCGCGGTGCTGCCGGGCACGACGGATGCGCACCTGGACCGAGGAGATCAGCGTCGCCGCATCGAACGGACGCGCCAGAAAGCCGGCGCCGCCAGCTGCCACGGCACCGAGGCGGTGCGATTCGGTAATCCGGTCGGCGACCAGGACGATCGGCAAATCGGTCCAGTCACCGAACTGGCGGATCACCAGCGCGACCTCGATACCGTCACAGCCGGGGGTATCGGTCGCCACCAAGGCCAATTCCGGCGCCGAGCTGGTCAATGCCTCGGCCATGGCCAACGGGTCACTCTCCAGCACCACCGCCATGCCGGCCTCCGCCAGCATGGCGCCAAAGCGTTCGCCCTCCTCACGGTCGTGGTCAAAGACCAGCACGCGGTAGGGTTCCAGCGGGCAGCTGGCCACCAGCTCACGATCGATCTCGCCAGCCAGCTCGGCCAGCCCGTCACCGAGCGGCCAGAAACGGGTACTGCCAGCCCGTGCCGCGAGCAGGCGATCGGCCATCCCTGCCTGCTCTGCCAGGATATGCACCGGCACATCGCTGAATCGCTGTCGCAGACGCTCGGCCAGCTCCGGGTGGTGCTGCAGGCAGTCGAGATCGACCACCAGTGCCGCGGCCTGCGGGGCGCGCGAGCGACACAGCTGCTCGGCCGACTCGACCCGAACCACCTCGAGCCCCGCCTCGGCGCAGGGGGTAGCCAATGGCTGGGCACGTGGCCCGACCAGTGCCACCAGGCGGGAAACACCCCGACTCATTCGCTCGCCGCCGCTGGGCTACGTGGCTGACCGTCGTACAGGCAATAGCGCATGCGGCCGGCCTCCTTGGCCTGATACATGGCGGAATCCGCCGCACTGGTCAACTTGTCGACACTGTCACCATGCTCAGGATAGAGGGCGATCCCGACGCTGACCCCGACCTCGCAGCGATGCCCGCTGACCCGGATCGGCAGTGGAATCGCCTCGAGCAGCTTGGTCGCCACCTTTTCGGCCACTTCATTACGCGACAGCCCACTCAGCACGATGACAAACTCGTCACCCCCGATACGGGCCACAGTATCGGTCTCGCGCACGGCATCGCGCATACGCCGTGCCACCTCGATCAGCACGGCATCACCGATCTCGTGACCGAGTTCGTCATTGATCGGCTTGAAGCGGTCCAGATCGAGGTAGAGCAAGGCCGCCTTGGTGCCTTCTCGGCGTGCCGTCGCCAATGCCTGCTGCAGGCGGTCGATGAAGAGCACACGGTTGGGCAGGCCGGTCAGGTGGTCGTGGTTGGCCATGTATTCGAGCTTCTGCTCGGCCCGCTTGCGCTCGGTGATGTCCATGAAGATCGCCATGAACCGTTCGGTATTGCCCTGACTATCCAGGACGCGCGTCAGGCTGAGCCACTCGGGATAGACCTCGCCGTTCTTGCGCCGATTCCAGATCTCGCCCTGCCAGTAGCCGCTGCTGAGCAGCGAGCGCCACATCTGGGCGTAGAAGGCCGGGTCGTGCTCGCCGGACTGCAGGATTCGCGGGCTCTGGCCGATCACATCGGCCGGGGCATAGCCAGTCACCCGGGTAAAGGCCGGGTTGACCTGGGTGATGATGCCGTTCGGATCGGTGACGATGATGCCGTTGGGGCTGGCCTCGATCAGTTTGGCAGCCAGGCGCAATTCGGCCTCGGTCTGCTTGCGCTCGGTAATGTCGTGGAAGGCGACCACCGAGCCGACCACCGTTTCACCCTCACGGATCGGTGTGGCCACATAGGAGACCGCCACCAGGCTGCCGTCACGGCGGCAAAAGTGGTCATCCTCGCTGCGTTCGACCTTGCCGGTCTCGATCACCCGGTGGATCGGACAGTCCGCATCCGGATAGGGGCTGCCGTCGGGATGCTGGTAGTGGGTCAGTCGGTGCAGCGGCTGGCCCAGCAGCTCCTCGGCGCGCCAACCGAGCAGGCGCTCCGCCTCCGGGTTGAGAAAGGTGGTACAACCCTCCTGATCGAGAACGAAGAGCCCCTCGCCGAGCGCTGCGGTAATGTCACGCAACCGCTTCTCGCCAGCCCGCAGTCGGGCGCGGCTGATCGAGAGCTCAGCGCTGCTGCGCACCCGCGCCAGCAGCTCGTGGCGATTGTACGGCTTGGTAATGAAATCGACCGCGCCGGCGGCAAAGGCCTCCTGCAGGCTCTCCTTGCCCCCTTGCCCGGTGACCATGATCACCATGACATCCTCCATGCGCGGATCGGCCTTGATCCGGCGACACGCCTCGATTCCGTCGATCTGCGGCATCTGGATGTCGAGCAGGACCAGACCGATCTCGACCGCACAGGAGGCGCGCTGGCCGGGCTGCTCAAGGCCCAGCAAGGCAAAGGCTTCCATCGCATCACCGGCAAAGAGCAGGTCATCGAACCCGGCCTTGCTGAGGACCGTCTTGAGCAACAAACGCTCGTCGGGCGAGTCATCAACGACGAGGATCTTCAATCGGTCTTTCCTCTCTGATCAACACAACTCACAGCTTAGACCACTGCAGGATCTGCTGCTGCCCGACCGTCCAGCACCGATTCGATCGCCGCGATCAGCTGTGCCAGATCGACCGGTTTGGGCACCCACTGATCGACCTCAGCGCCGCGCACCTCGTCCGCCTCGGCGGCTGAAGTCAGCACGATCGCTGCCTCGGGTGCCTCGGCCCGGATCAAACGTGCCATCTCCATCCCGCTCATCTGCGGCATCATCTGGTCGGTCACCACCACGTCGGGGCGGTGCTGTCGCCACAGCTCGAGCCCTTCCATGCCGTCATGCGCGATCCACAACTCGGCGACCCGCCGACGCAGGAAGAGCGCCATCAGCTCGGCGATGTCAGGGTCGTCATCGACCAGCAGCAGACGAGCAGCACTCAAACGGGAAGCGGCGGTCATCAGCCGGCCGTGATCTCGACCCGATCGAGAAAGTCAGCCAACGCATCCAGCGCCGCCAGAATGGCGTCACCCTCAGCCGACTTGGCGGCCATCTCGATGCGCAGGCCGATCTCGGTGATCGCCTCGAAGCCGTAGCCGCCCCCCGACCCCTTCATGCG
>SKWO01000084.1 GCA_007128895.1 Gammaproteobacteria bacterium | reverse complement strand
CTTGTCGACCACTGAAATTCCAGTCTGTTCGAAGTATATCAGAGGTGTGTCTGGTATATCGGCTGGGATGGTGGCCATGCCATGGGTAGGCTATGCTTTGGTCCAGACTAGGTTGAAGATGAGGAGCTGGGCATGAGCCAAGAGAGACCGCATTCGATCGATGAACGGCTGGAACAGGCCTATCGCACCATGCTGGCGCGGGTGCACGAACGGCTGGAGCAGGCTGAGGAGCGCACCCTGCCGGTGGTGCGGGAGAGCATCGACAAGGCACGAGAGGCGGCCCATGAACTGGGTGAGCTGACCCGCGAGGAGGCCGAACGGGTCGCCGACTATGTGCGTCAGGATCTGCACGATGCGATCGAGTACGCTTCGACCACCGGCGAGGAGCTGCGCCAGTGGCTGAAGTTCGATCTGGAGCAGATCGGTGATCGGTTGGTCGATCTGGTGGTTCAGGTGGCCGACCAGTCACGCATTGAGCTGGAGCAGTTCGTGCAGACCGCGCGCAAGCTGGGCGAGCGTCATACCGGCGAGGTGACCGGGGCCGGTCTGCTGGTCTGCGAAAAGTGTGGCGAGGAGCTGCACTTCAAGCGGACCAGTCGCATCCCGCCCTGCCCACGCTGCCATGCGACCTACTTCCGGAAGGAGTACCGATAACCCAAGCCTCCGAGCAGGAGCAGTAGCGCGGTCAGCACCGGCCAGTCGCCGGTGATCAGGTACGGTGTGGTGCCACTGCGTGGCTGCACGGTCACGCGCAGGCTCTCCTGTTCGAACTGGCGGCTGCGCGCCGCGACGCGGCCGTCATGGTCGATCAGCGCACTGATGCCGTTGGTGGTCGCCCGCAGCAGCGGGCGGCCGGTCTCCAGTGCCCGCATGCGGGCGATCTGCAGGTGCTGGTGCGGCGCCAGCGAGTCGCCGTACCAGGCGTTGTTGCTGGCGTTGATCAGCAGGGTACTGTCGGCGATGCCGCGGCGGAAGGCGTGGCCAAAGAGGTCTTCATAGCAGATCGAGATCGCTGCCGGTACCCCGGCGACCTCGAGGATCGGGCTCTGATCCCGGTCGCCGCGTGAGAAGGAGGACATCGGCAGGTCGAAGAAACCGATCAGTCCACGCAGCTGGCGTTCGAACGGCACGAACTCGCCGAACGGCACCAGATGGCGCTTGTGGTACCAGCGCGGCTCACCGTTCAGCGCCACCATGCTGTTGAAGTAGCGGCCGTCGGCCTCCATCACCGGCGCGCCGATCAGCAGTTCGCCGCCGTGGGCGGCGACCTCGGCCGCCAGCGGGTCGTAGAAGTCGCGCAGTTGGTGGAAGAAGATCGGGATCGCGTTCTCCGGCCAGATCACCAGATCGCGGCCGCGTTCGGCGCGGGTCATCTCGGCGTAGATGCGCAGGGCACGCTCGAACCAGTCCGGGTCCCAGCGGACCTCCTGCGGGATGTTGCCCTGGATCAGAGCGACCTCGAGCGACGCCCCCTCCTCTCGGGTCCACTCGATCCCCTTCAGTCCCCAGGCGGAGAACCATAGCAGCAGCGCACCGGCCACCAGCGGCAGTCGCAGGCGGGCGGTGCCCGGTTGGGCGATCCAGGCCAGCAGGCCGGCGCTGGCCAGCACGGCCCAGGAGGTGAGCCAGATGCCGCCGAGCGGCGCGAGCCCGGCCAGCGGCGCGTCGATCTGGCTGTAGCCGGGGGCGAGCCACGGGAAGCCGCTGAAGAGCCAGCTGCGCAGCCACTCCCAGACGACCCACAGCGCCGGGGCCAGTAGTAGCAGGAAGGGGGCAGACGGCAGGTGCAGCCGGGCGCGCAGGGTGGCCAGGGTCGCGCCCAGGGTGGCCGGGAAGAGGGCCAGCAAGAGGACAAAGAGGGCGCTCAGTACGGCAGCCGGGAGGACTCCGGTCTCGCCAAAGACGTGGATGGCGACAAAGACCCAGGAGACCCCGGCGCCAAACAGACCGAGGCCGAAGGTGAGGCCGAGGGTGAAGGCGCTGCGCCGGTCGGCACGCCACCACAGCGCCAGCAGCACGGCCGGGGCAAGGACAGCGAGCGGGAAGAGGCCGAACGGGGCGAAGGCGCCCACCATCGCCACGCCGGCCGCTGCAGCCAGCAGGTGGCGCACCGGACTCCCCTCAGCCATGGCTCTCCAGCGGCAGCTCGCTCTGCGGTGTCGGCTCCGGGTCGACCAGGCTGAGATGGAGCAGGTGCAGGCGCCGGTTGTCGGCCCGCAGTACCTTGAAGCGGAAGCGGTTGGCCAGGGTGATGGTCTCGCCACGACGCGGCAGGTGGCCGAAGGCATTGACCACCAGCCCGGCCACGGTATCGAACTCGTCCTCGGAGAAGGTGGCGCCGAAGCGGGCATTGAAGTCGTCGACCGGGGTCAGTGCCTTGATGGTGAAGTGGCGCGCGCTGTGCTGCAGGATGAACGACTCCTCGTCGACGTCGTGCTCGTCTTCGATCTCACCGACGATCTGCTCCAGTACATCCTCGATGGTGACCAGTCCGGCGACGCCGCCGTACTCGTCGACCACGATCGCCATGTGGTTGCGGTTGGCGCGAAACTCGCGCAGCAGCACGTTGAGCCGCTTGCTCTCGGGGACGAAGACGGCCGGGCGCAGCAGGTCGCGGATGGTAAAGCCGGGGTCGCGCCCCTCGGCGAACCAGTTGAGCAGGTCCTTGGCCAGCAGGATGCCGACCACTTCGTCGCGGCTCTCGCCGACCACCGGGAAGCGCGAGTGGGCCGACTCGATCAGGGTTGGCAGGCAGTCGGTTGGGGTGGCGTTGCGTTCGACCACGACCATCTGCGCGCGCGGGATCATGATGTCGCGCACCTGCATGTCGGCGACCTGCAGCACCCCTTCGATCATGCTCAGGGCGTCGGCGTCGATCAGGTCGCGCTGGGCCGCCTCACGCAGCTGTTCGATCAACTGGTCGCGGTCACCGGCGGCGCCGAGCAGGGCGTGGGCGAGGCGCTCGAGCCAGGTGCGCGGGCGCTGTTCCGAGGAGGGGGTACTGTCGCTGTGGTCGTCGTTCATCGCTCAGGTGGGGGTTGCAGGTTCGTCCGGGTAGGGGTCCGGGTGGCCGAGTCGGGCCAGTATCGCACGTTCATGTGACTCCATGGTGTCAGCCTCGGTGGCGTCCTGATGGTCATAACCGATCAGGTGGAGCACGCCGTGGACGACCATGTGGGCCCAGTGCGCCTCGGCCGTCTTGCCCTGTTCGACGGCCTCGCGGGCGATTACGCTGCTGCACAGGGCGAGGTCGCCGAGCGGGGCGGGATCGATGCCGGGCAGGGGGGCGGCAGGAAAGGAGAGGACGTTGGTCGCGCCACTGCGCTGGCGCCACTGCTGGTTGAGCGCGGCGCTCTCGGCCTCGTCGACCAGACGGATCGAGACGGTGCCGCCGGGGTGGTCGCCCAGAGCCGCCTCGATCCAGCCGCGCAGCCGCACCTCGTCGGGCGTCCCCACCGGCAGGGGCGCTTCGCCTGGGTCGAACTCGAGCTCAACTCTGGCGTTCATGCCGTTCGTACGCCTCGACGATGCGCGCGACCAGGGTGTGGCGCACCACGTCCCCGGCCTGGAAGAAGCTGAAGCTGATTCCGTCGACCGCCTTGAGCACCTCGATCACGTGGCGCAGCCCGGAGGACTGGCCGCGTGGCAGGTCGATTTGGGTGATGTCGCCGGTGATCACTGCCGTGGAGCCGAAGCCGATCCGGGTCAGGAACATCTTCATCTGCTCGACCGTGGTGTTCTGCGCCTCGTCGAGGATGATGAAGGCGTCGTTGAGGGTGCGGCCGCGCATGTAGGCGAGCGGGGCGACCTCGATCACGTTGCGCTCGATCAGACGGGCGACCTTCTCAAAGCCGAGCATCTCGAACAGGGCGTCGTAGAGCGGGCGCAGGTAGGGGTCGATCTTCTGTGCCATGTCGCCGGGCAGAAAGCCGAGTTTTTCGCCCGCCTCGACCGCCGGACGGGTGAGCAGGACGCGCTGCACGCGGTCGTTCTCCAGTGCCTCGACCGCGCTGGCGACGGCGAGATAGGTCTTGCCGGTGCCGGCCGGGCCGATGCCGAAGTTGATGTCGTGGCGGTGGATGTTGTGGAGGTAGCGCTGCTGGTTGCGCCCGCGCCCGCGAATGACGCCACGCTTGGTCTTGATCACCACCTCCTGCGGCACGTTCTCGTCGTCGCTGTCGAGCAGCGCCTCGATGCCGGCCTCCTGCAGGAAGAGGTGGATGTGCTGAGGGTTGAGGGTTGCGCGGGTGGTCTCGGCATAGAGGTCGCGCAACAGCTCGCCGGCGGCACGGGCCGGGCGCACCGGCCCGATGACCTGAAAGGCGTTGCCGCGGTTGTTGATCTCGACGCCGAGGCGGCGTTCGATCTGGCGCAGGTGCTCGTCGAACTGGCCACACAGGTTGGCCAGTCGCTCGTTGTCGGTCGGTTCGAGCTGCAGATGGACCGCGTCCGGGGTGTCGGTGGGCTGCATCAGGTCAGCTCCCCGCGCAGCGAGTTGGGCAGCGCCTCGGTGATGGTGACGGTGACGAAGTCGCCGATCAGGCTCGGCTCTCCGGCAAAGTTGACCACCCGGTTGTTCTCGGTGCGCCCACTCAGCAGGCCGTCGCCGCGCCGCGCCGGCCCTTCGACCAGGATGCGTTGCTGACTGCCGATCATCGCCGCGCTGATGCGCGCGGCGTTGGCGTTGATCCGTTCCTGTACCTGGTAGAGGCGTGCCTTCTTGGCCGCCTCGGGGACGTCGTCGGGCAGCTCGGCGGCGGGTGTGCCGGGGCGCGGGCTGAAGATGAAGCTGTAGGAGTGGTCGAAGCCGACCGCCTCGATCAGGTCGAGGGTCGCCTGGTGGTCGGCTTCGCTCTCGCCGGGGAAGCCGACGATGAGGTCGGTGGAGAGGCTGATGTCGGGACGGGCACGACGGATGGCGCGGATCTTCGCCTTGTATTCGAGAATACTGTGGCCACGCTTCATCAGTGCCAGGATGCGGTCGGAGCCGCTCTGGACCGGCAGGTGGAGAAAGCTGGCCAGCTCCGGAACCTCGGCGTAGGCCTGCACCAGGCTGTCGCTGAACTCGACCGGGTGCGAGGTGGTAAAGCGAATCCGCTCGATGCCGTCGACGGCGGCGACGAAGCGGATCAACAGGGCCAGGTCGGCCTCGCCGTCGTCGTGCAGCGCGCCGCGCCAAGCGTTGACGTTCTGCCCCAGCAGGTTGATCTCACGCACCCCCTGATCGGCCAGGTGGGCCACTTCGGCGATGATGTCGTCGAATGGGCGGCTGATCTCCTCGCCACGGGTGTACGGCACCACGCAGTAGGTGCAGTACTTGGAGCAGCCCTCCATGATCGAGACGTAGGCGGTGGGCCCCTCGGCGCGGGGTGCCGGCAGGTTGTCGAACTTTTCGATCTCGGGAAAGGCGATATCGACCAGCGGCTGGCGATCGGCCAACACACTGTCGAGCATCTGCGGCAGGCGGTGCAGGGTTTGCGGGCCGAAGACCAGGTCGACATAGGGGGCGCGGCGACGGATCGCCTCACCCTCCTGGCTGGCGACGCAGCCGCCGACGCCGATGACCAGGTCGGGGTTGCGCTGCTTCAGCTCGTGCCAGCGGCCGAGCAGGGAGAAGACCTTCTCCTGCGCCTTTTCGCGGATCGAGCAGGTATTGAGCAGGAGCACATCGGCCTCTTCCGGGCTGTCCGCCGGGGTGAGAGCCAGTCGGGAGGCGGCCAGGGCATCGGCAATGCGTGACGAGTCGTACTCGTTCATCTGGCAGCCGAAGGTCTTGATAAAGAGCCTGCGGGACATGAGAAGGGCTACGGCAACCTCAGTCGCTGGAGGACCAGTTGTAGGCTTCGACCCGGCGCGCCTCATCGAAGCGGATCTCAAGGGTGCGGAAGCGGCTGTCGGCCCGGCCGGGGAAGCCCTGTCCGTGGTAGTAGTTCCAGCGCACGGCGCGGCGCCCGTCAGGATCGACGACGATGCCGGTGGCGTGTGGCGCGCCGAGCCAGTGACGCACGTCGTCCTGGGTGGTGACGCCACGCTGGACCGAGCTTTCGAAGGTCTGCAGCTCAAAGCTGCGACCGACCTCGATGCCGGCACAGCCGACCAGCAGCAGGGCGACGATGACGACGGCTAGGCGAGATGGATGGATGATCTTCATCAGGCCACCAATCATATCCTATAACCGAGCGTCGACGCCATCCCTGAGCCAACCTCAGCTAACCTTGAACTGGCCGACCAGCGTTTGCAGCTGGGTGGCCAGACGGGCCAGCTCATCGCTGGCCGAGGCGGTCTGGTTGGCGCTCTCGGTGCTCTGGTCGGCCGCCGTGCTGATGTTGACGATGTTGCGATTGATCTCCTCGGCCACCGCACTCTGCTGCTCAGCGGCGCTGGCGATCTGGGTGTTCATGTCGCTGATCGAGCTGACCGCACGGGTGATCGACTCCAGCGACTCACCGGCGCGAGCGGCCTGGGTGACGCTGTTTTCAGCGCTCTGCTGGCTCTCCTGCATCACCGTCACCGCCTCGCGGGTGCCCTGCTG
>SKWO01000063.1 GCA_007128895.1 Gammaproteobacteria bacterium | reverse complement strand
CGAGCCATTCGGCCAACTGCGCCGTCTCTGCGGTCAGCCGCTCGGTAAAGCGCTGCCGGTCTGCCTCGCTGAAACCGCTGTGCTCGATCTCCTGGCCCATCGCCGTGCTCCACTGCTCGCCTTGGCTGGACTATAGGCTTGAGCGGTGTGGCTGTGCAACCCGCCTACCCGGTGGCGATCGCCTCCGCCTCGGCCAGCCGTTGCGGCGTACCGACATCGATCCAGATGCCGTCGTGACGCTCTCCAGTAACCGCGCCCTCGGCCATCGCCGCCCGCAGCCGCGGGGCCAGCGGAAAGGCCGCCGTATCGCTTTGTGCCACCAGCTCGGGGCGGTAGACGCCGATGCCGGCGAAGGTCAGCCGCTCACCGTCGCCGTTATCCGTAACGCGGCCGGCCTGCAGAACAAAATCCCCTCCACCGTTGTGCGTCGGGTTGGCCACCAGGACCAGGTGGGCCAGCCCCATCGGCTCGGCTGGCAGACGGGCGAAGTCGTAGTCGGTGAAGAGGTCGCCGTTGACGGCGATGAACGGGGCGCGGCCCAGCAGCGGCAGCGCGCGGCGCATCCCACCGCCGGTCTCCAGCGGCTGCTCCCCCTCGGCCGAGAAGCGGATCGGCACGCCAAAGCGGCTACCGTCGCCGAGCCGCGACTCGATCAGCGCGCCCAACCGCGCGTGGTTGACCACGATCGCCTCGACCCCGGCGCGCACCAGGGCGCGCACATGGTACTCGATCAGCGGCACACCGGCGACCTCCAGCAGCGGCTTGGGACAGTGGTCGGTCAGCGGACGCATGCGCTCACCTCGTCCGGCTGCGAGGATCAGTGCCTTCATGTGATAATGGGTCCAATCATTACATCGAACGTTACAGGAAAGGTATCTGTCATGGAAGAGAATCCGCTGCTGAGCTTCACCGATCTGCCCCCCTTCGAGCAGATTCGGCCGGAGCATGTCGAGCCGGCCGTTGATACGGTACTGGACGAGTCGCGCGCGGCGCTGGCGCGCCTGGTCACCGACCACGCGGCGCCGACCTGGGCGAGTCTGGCGCGGCCGCTGGAGGCGCTCGACGACCGCCTGGCACGTATCTGGTCGCCGGTCTCCCACCTCAACGGGGTGCGCAACAGTGAGCCGCTGCGCAAGGCGTACAACGCCTGCCTGCCGAAGCTGGCCGACTGGTCGACCGAGGTCGGCCAGAATCGGGCGCTGTGCGATGCGTGGAAGCGGCTCGCCGAGGGGCCGGAAGGGGCGCGTCTCGATGCCGCCCAGCGCAAGGTGGTCGAGAATGTCCTGCGCGACTTCCACCTCGCCGGCGTCGACCTGCCGGACGACAAGAAGGCGCGCTACAAGGCGATCCAGCAGGAGCTCTCGACACTGACCAGCCAGTTCAGCGAGCACGTCCTTGACGCCACCATGGGTTGGACACGCCATGTCACCGACGCGGCGCAGCTGGCCGGCCTGCCGGAGACGGCGCAGGCGCTGGCGCGCCAGAGCGCCGAGGCCAAGGGGCTCGAGGGGTGGCTCTTCACCCTCGAGTTCCCCTCCTACTACGCCGTGATGACCCACGCCGACGACCGTGAACTGCGCCGTGAGCTCTATACCGCCTACGCCACGCGCGCCTCCGACCAGGGGCCGAATGCCGGTCAGTGGGACAACAGCGCGGTGATGGAGACGATCCTGGCGCTGCGCCACGAGCTGGCCGAGCTGCTCGGCTATCGCGACTACAGTGAACTCTCGCTGGCGACCAAGATGGCGCCGTCGCCGCAGCAGGTACTCGACTTCCTCAACGACCTGGCCGAGCGCTCCCTGCCGATGGCGCGCCGTGAGTACCGCGAGCTGGCCGACTTTGCCTGTGAGTCGCTCGGCCTCGAGACGCTGGAGCCGTGGGATGTTGCCTACGCCTCGGAGAAGCAGCGCCGTGCCCGCTTCGATCTGTCGCAGGAGGATCTGCGACCGTGGTTTCCGGCCCCCAAGGTGGTCGATGGTCTTTTCGCTGTTGTGGAGCGACTCTTCGGTCTCTCGATCAGCGAGGAGACGGGGGTCGAGACGTGGCACCCGGACGTGCGCTTCTTCACCCTGCGCGATCGCGACGGCGCCCTGCGCGGCCACTTCTACCTCGACCTCTACGCTCGCGAGCACAAGCGTGGCGGCGCGTGGATGGATGTCTGCCGGGGGCGGCGCATCGACGAGGCCGGTGCGGTGCAACACCCGGTCGCCTACCTGGTCTGCAACTTCACCCCGCCGGTCGTCGGTCGACCCGCCCTGCTCAGCCACGACGAGGTGCTGACCCTCTTTCACGAGTTCGGCCACGGCCTGCACCACATGCTGACCCAGGTCGACTGCGCCGCCGTGGCCGGTATCGAGGGGGTGGCGTGGGATGCGGTCGAGCTGCCCAGCCAGTTCCTCGAGAACTGGTGCTGGGAGCGCGAGGCGCTCGACCTGATCTCCGGCCACCACGAGAGCGGTGAACCGCTGCCGGAGGCGCTGTATCAGCGCATGGTCGCGGCGCGCAACTACCAGGCCGGGATGCAGATGGTGCGTCAGCTGGAGTTCTCCCTCTTCGACTTTCGCATCCACCGCGACTACGACCCGGCGCAGGGCGGGCGTATCCAGGCGATCCTCGACGAGGTGCGCGACGCCGTCGCCGTGGTGCGTCCGCCACAGTGGCACCGCTTCCAGCACGCCTTCTCGCACATCTTTGCCGGCGGCTACGCGGCCGGCTACTACAGCTACAAGTGGGCCGAGGTGCTCTCGGCCGACGCCTATTCGCGCTTCGAGGAGGAAGGTCTCTTCAGCCCACAGGCCGGCGGCGACTTCATGCGCCTGATCCTGGAGCAGGGCGGCTCACGCGAGCCGATGGCGCTGTTTACCGAATTCCGTGGGCGGGAGCCGTCGATTGAGCCGTTGCTGCGTCACAACGGCATCATCGCCGAAGCGGCAGGGTAGGGCATGGTTACAGCCGCAGGCCGCCGTAACGTTTGCGAGTGCGGCGCAGCTGCCAGTTCATCCCGGCCAGGAAGGCGACCAGAAAGAAGAGCAGCGCCAGTGCGGCAACCACGTATGGATTGTCGCGCAGATCGACCTCAACCTCAGTCGAGGACGCTTCACGCTGCGCCTCGCGCTGGCTCTGGCGCAGCTTGGCAAAGTCGACCAGCAGGGTGCTGTGCTCCTCTTCCAGTCGGGCGTGGCTCTGCTGCAATGCCTGATGCGCGATCTGCAGTGCGGCCAGCTCGGCTTGTAGTGCATCCACCGTATCGCTCACCGGTGCCGTCTCAACGGGGTGATCCGTTGGCTTGGATTCGGCGACCACTTCGGGTTCAGGCTCCGGTTCGGCAGGTGGCGCGTCTGCGCCGGGTGGTGTCTCGGTTTCAGTCGGCGGCGCGGTTTCGGGCTGGAGGGTGACAAAATCGCGGCTGACCCAGCCTTGCTGACCGGCCTCGCTGGTGACATAGAAAAAATCACGGTGTTGATCGAGCAGACGCAACCGATCTTCCGCAGTGACCTGACCGATGATCTCAGCCGTGGTACTCGGGGCCGCGCGCAGATTCAGGTTGATGCCGTCACGTACCTGCACCCGATCTGCGGCCTGCAGCATCGGGGGGGTGGCCAACATCAGAACCAGCAGCAGTCGCAGCATTGGATGTGTCTTGTATCCCCTCATGCTCGGAAAAATAGCACAAAGCCACCCTGTTTTGCGATAGATTCGGGATAAAGAACAGCGGCGCTGGACGAGCCGGGCGCCGCTGTACCCTGCCACAACCCCCCTCGGGTTGTCTTAATGAGCACGCTTACAGTACCGACTCGCGCTCAATCAGCCATTGACCGTTCAGATAGTGCAGCTGCAGCGCCTTGCGCACCTCGCTGACGTGGCGATCCGACTGGTAGGCCTGATCGAAGCGGACCATCACCCTATCTTCACCCAGTATCTCCATTTCGAGTGCCGAAAGGCGCAGCTGGATATAGGTCGGCGCCGCGATGCGCTGGTGGCGCTGCCTGGCCCACGCCTCGCGGCTGAGGCCGTCGGCCGGCTCGAAGCTGTCGGCGTAGAGGGCCAGATAGTCATCGACCTGCTGATTACTCCAGGCCGTGACCCATTGGGTCAGCAGCGCTTCGATCTCACGCTGGATGACGGCCTGACGGGCGGCCGCCAATGCCTCCGGGCTGGGCTCGGCAGCTGCGGACGTTACAACAGGCTCAGACTGAGCCGGTTGCGTAGGGGCTGGCTGTGACGGCACGCTGCTGTTGAAACGCCAGGTGGCACTCAGCCAGAAGCGTGGATGGCGGTCACGCGTATCGGACTCGGCTACCCCGCCTTGCGTGCGCCAGGCGGTTACGGCATCGATGCTCCAATCGGCATGGTTGAAGCGCAGGCCGATGCCGGCACCGGCAATGCGCCGGCGCGGATCACCCGACTGCACAGTCGGGCGTGCGTTGACTCGCACCTCACCGGCATCGTAGAAGAGATAGGGTGACCATGCACCGGCGTTGTGGCGCAGCTCGCCCTGAAAGAGCCAGCCACGGTCGCCGGAGCCTTCACCTTGCGGAAAGGCGCGCACACCACTGGCGCCACCGAGCGAAAAGCCCTCGGACGAGTCGAGGTTACGCGCCGACCACTGGCCACTCAGTCGCCCATACAGGGTCAAATGGCGCCCGGCTCGCTGAATGCGGGCAATATCGAGGTTCAGCTTGTGAAAGTGGCCCGACGTGTTGAGCGAATCTGCGTCCGATGCCGGCAGAGAGAGCCGGCCCGGAGTCCAGGTGGCCGAGCCGAACAGGATGCCGCCCCCACCCAGCTCGTCGCGCCGGTCGAACTGGAGCGAGACCGGCAGGGTGTCGCTGCGCTTGCGGCTACTGTCGCCACCGAAGCTGTTGGTCAGCACCTTGTGTTGCCAGGTAGCGCTCAGCATCAGGTTGTGGATCTGGCTGCGCCGCAGCGGGTAGGTCACACCCAGCCCATAGATATCGGCAACGCCGGTGAAGTCGAGGTTGCTCAACTCCTTGCCAAGGCTGTACTCGGTGCGGGCATAACTGACCTGCCCGCGCAGGCCATCGACACCCAGCGGGCGCGACCACGCCGCGCGACCGAACCACATCGCCTCGTCGGTATACATGCCGCGAATGATCCACTCGTCACCAAAGACAAAGAGGCGACTGCCGCGCAGCTCGGCGTGGCCCCGGTGCTCGCCGGTGTAACGGTTGCCGTGGTTATCGAAACCGAGCTCCCCGGAGAAGCGGGACTCCTCGATCATGCGGATGGTCAGATCGCCCTCACCGTGCGCGGCACCGGGACGCATGATCGGCACCGCACGCATGCCGGGCAGGTCACCCAACAGCAGCACCGTGCGCTCCAGCCGGTTCTCCTCGATCACCTCCCCGGACTGCAATACATCGGCAAAGGGCTGGGCACCACGGGCCAGCACCTCTGGCCCGCGGGCCAAGACAGCGCCGTAGCGGCCTTCGAGCACATGGATGCGCAGCAGTGCCGGCTCACTCAGCTCCTGTGCCGGCAGATAGGCGCGCGCGAACGGGTAGCCCTGTGCGCGATAGAACTCGCTGATGCGATGGGTCAGGCGGCGCAGCCCGGCCATATCGAAGGCAACCCCCTCGACATCGCCGACCACCTCCAGCAGCACCGCATCCGAAAAGACGGTATTGCCGGCCAGAACCACGCCACTCAGCACGATCTGCTCACCGCCCGGCGCCCCCTCGGTCAGCGGCGGCGCCTCCAGTTGCAGCGGGTCGCGTTCTGGCAGCGGCTGCAGGGGTGGTTGCGGTAACTGCTGCAGCACAGCGCCGGTATCAGGCCCGGCGCCTTGAGCGACCAGCCCGTTAGGGATAAGGCCGAGTCCGATCAAACAGCAGAGGCTCAGGGTCGAGCGGCTGAATCCACGGTTATCCATTACTCATCTCCATCGGTCGTGGTCAGCTCGATATCGTCCTCATCGGTTTCATCGGGCGACATTTCCGTCTCGTCGACAGCGGCCTCCGGTGCATCGCCCTGTTCGGTAGTGATGCTCTCGCTGTCGCCCAACCCGGCCTGATCGGCGCTGCGCTCAGCGGCGGATGTCTGTGTGATTACCTCTTCGCTATCCGGGGCTGAGGTGCCGCCATCGACGACGAAAAGACGCTGGTAGCCGCCCGTGCCTACATCGACCTGCGCAAGAATGATTGCGTCCGCATCATCTGCGCTAACCTCGGTAATCTGCAGATCGGTTGAGCTGACATCGACCACCTCCAGGCTAGCGATGTTTCTCAGATGGCTCTGATCGCCGCCGCCGGGGACTTCACTACCCGAAGCTGCCTCGGCCAGGCTGGGATCAGCCTCTGGGCGCTCATCCTCGGTTTGCCTAGGAGCCGGTGCGCCCTCCTGTAGGCCAGGCGTTACTGGCGAGCCAAGTTCAGGCACACCCGGTGGCACTGGCGGCGGCTCGGTCGGTGTTACCGGTGCTGGCTCCGGGGTCGGCTCCGGGGTCGGCTCCGGGGTCGGCTCCGGGGTCGGCTCCGGGGTCGGCTCCGGGGTCGGTTCCGGGGTCGGTTCCGGGGTCGGTTCCGGGGTCGGTTCCGGGGTCGGTTCCGGGGTCGGTTCCGGGGTCGGTTCCGGGGTCGGTTCCGGGGTCGGTTCCGGGGTCGGT
>SKWO01000017.1 GCA_007128895.1 Gammaproteobacteria bacterium | reverse complement strand
GCGCGAAGGGTTTTAGGGAGATCGCGAAGCGGGGCGGGTCCCTGTAGCGTCGAGCGAGCCATCAATCTGGACTCTGAGGCAGGGAAGCAGCAATTACTCGATCCTCGCCGAAGAGGACGCCTTGCTGGCCGACTGGTAGGATCCCTTGACCGGCGCGCGCAGCAGTTGGCGCAACTGACCGGCTCCGACCGAGGTGCCGACGAGGCGCCACCTCATGGGTGGAGCAAGGGCTTCTCAGGTAATTCAACAAAGACAAAGCCGGATCGGTGTTTCACGGTCCCGCTGCAATTGCGGTCGGTGCCCACCAATCCGGCTCTGTTCATAGAAATCTATGCTCCCCGGAGGATGTTGTCAAATGGGCTGTCGACAAGGGCTGCTGACAAGACGGACGGGCTGCTCAGCTTCTCGTTAAGCTGCGGAGCATATGCGACGCTGCTTGGGGTGGGAAGCGGCCTGTTTACCTTGGACTCATCGCGCAGGGGTTCGTTGTCGACCGGCCGGCAAGGACTGCAATGTCACCGGCCCCCTTGATATGGTAGGTTCTATTCTGTAGTTTCTATAACTTGGGTTATCTATACTGAGCCAGTGGCCATCCAAATTGGTTGCCAGGCGAGGCTTGAGGTGTCCTATTCCGTAATTCGAACCGGAACGCGACACCGCCGAGAGCGAAACCGACGGTCTCGCCAAAGTTCAGGTCGTGAGAGCGAAAACCTTGTGCCTGCACGCTTTTCGTTAGCACCTTGCCTGCCTTGATTGTTATACACAGGATATGGAAATCGCTGTTGGCAATTTCGTGCTACAGATATGCTACGCAGGTTTTTAACGCATTGATTTAATGCATGGGTCGATTCCGGGCGTCGGGCGCCATGTTCACCTGCGTGCCGCCAGGATGGGGGGTTATGGCGAGTATCATCAAGTATCGGGGTCAGTGGTTATTGGTGCTGGCCTCGCTGTGGCTGCTGGCTGGCTGCTCGACCAATCCGGTTACCGGCCGCAGCGAGCTGATGCTGATCAGCGAGCGTCAGGAGATCAGTACCGGCGAGCAGCACTACCGTGCCAATCAGCAGTTGGGCGGCGGACTCTACCATGTCGATCCCGAGGTGACCCGCTATATTCAGGAGGTCGGCCATCGGCTGGCGGCGGTGAGCGAGCGGCCCCATCTGCCGTATGAATTCGTTGTGCTGAATACCTCGGTGCCCAATGCCTGGGCGCTGCCCGGGGGCAAGATCGCGATCAATCGCGGTCTGCTGGTGGAGATGGACAGCGAGGCGGAGCTGGCTGCGGTGCTAGCCCACGAAGTGGTGCATGCGGCGGCGCGCCACGGTGCCCAGCGCATACAGCGCGGTCTCTTCCTCAATCTCGGCTTGATTGCGGTGGCGGTGGCGATCGACGAGCACGACCACCGTGACCTGTTGTTGACCGGCGCCAATCTCGGTGCCCAGCTGATCTTTGCCCGTTACAGCCGTACTGCCGAGCGCGAGGCCGACTATCACGGCATGGTCTACATGTCGCGTACCGGTTACGATTTGCAGGCCGCTGTCCATCTGATGGAGACCTTTGTGCGTCTCTCCGAGGGGCGGGCCCGCGGCTGGATCGAGGGGCTGTTCGCCAGCCATCCTGCCTCACAGGAGCGGGTCGAGCTGAACCGTCAGGCCGCCGCTGAGCTGCCGTCCGGCGACTTTCTCGGACGTGAGGAGTACCATCAGCGTCTGGCCACCTTGATGTCGACCCGCGAGGCGTACCAGAAGCATGACCAGGGGCGCCGTGCCCTGCGCGAGGACGACCCGGGTCAGGCACTGCGGCTGGCCAACGAGGCGATTCGCCTGGAACCACGCGAGGCACTGTTTCACGGATTGCTCGGCGATGCGCACCGCGCTGCCGGCCGTTATGCTCAGGCGGTGGCCGCCTACGATGCGGCGATTCGACGCAATGACGACTACTTCCAGTTCTGGCTGCAGCGCGGCCTGACCCGTGAGTCGCTGCGCCAGCTCAGCGCGGCACGCGACGATCTGACGCACAGCAATACCCTGCTGGAGACGGCGGTGGCGCACAACGGGCTGGGGCGTATTGCCCTGGCACGCAAGGAGCGGGCAACCGCGATTGGCCACTTCGAAACGGCCGCGACGGCCACGGGGCCGGAGGGGGAAGCGGCGCGCCAGCATCTGGCCCGTCTGCTGATCGGCGAGCAGCCGGGCCGTTTTGTCCGGGTGGCCGCCCAATACGACAGCCAGGGGCGTCTGTCACTGGCCGTGACCAATCAGGCCGCGCTACCGGTCGGTGCGGTGGTGGTTCAGGTAGAGCGGCGCGATGCCGACAACCAGCTGGTGGCGCGCCAGCAGGTGACGGTGAGTGGCCCGATTCCCCCGCAGAATACGGCGCGCGCCACGACCCGCATCGGGTCGGTGGCCGAAGCCGAGCGAGACGGTGTCTCGCTGAGCGTTGTGCGGGCCCGGGTCATCGAGTGACCGACCGCTGCCCGCCGGACGGCGCTATGCCGGCGCGACGCTCCTCTCAACGTTTGAACAGTTCGCGCATATCCATGTCCTCGCGCACCTGCTCGTCCACTTCAAACAGGGTGAAGGCGCCGAAACCGAACAGCCGGGCGATGATCAGGTCAGGGAACTGCTCACGTCGGATGTTGTTGATGTTGACCGACTCGTTGTAGAACTCGCGGCGATCGGAGATGCCGTCCTGCAGGGCCGAGATACGGGCCAGCAGACGCTGGAAGTGCTCGCTGCTCTTGAGCTCGGGATACGCCTCGGCGCGGGCCAGCAGGCCGGTCATGGCGCCACCGAGCAGCCCTTCGGCCGCAGCCAGACCGGTCACGTCACCCTCGGCGCGGCGCTGGTTGCAGTCGTTGCGCAGCTCGGTGATGCGCTCCAGCGTCTCACGCTCGTAGGTCATGTACTGGCGGCAGGTATCGACCAGCTTGGGCAGCTCTTCGTAGCGCTGCTTGAGCAGCACGTCGATGTTTGACCATGATTCGCTGACGTTGTGCTTCAGGGTGACGAAGCGGTTGTAGGCCGTGATGGCCCATAGTACAGCGATGGCGAGGATAACCAGCAGGATGATGGTGGAGATGTCCATGTCATGTTTCCTTGGTGCAGGTGTTGGTCGAGTATTGTACCGGTTCAAGTCGAGGGAGCTACCACGATTCGCGTCCGGTGATCTGCTGATAGAGGGCCAGGGCCCCTTCCGGGTCGATGGCGTGGAAGAGCAGGGCGGCCAGGATCACGGCTGGGAGTACCGCGATCAGCAGTAGGGTCAGGCCCTGTCTGCGATAGTGCCGTGCCAGTCCCAGCTCATCCTGGTGCGAGAGGGTCAGCGGGGCGTGGTGCCCGGGGCGTTCGTCGGTGCCCAGGGTGTGTACCCGCACCGAGCCCTGCAAGAGTGCATTGTCAGCGACCCCCTCGAGTCGCCGCATCTCACCAAACCAGGCCGCATTGGCCGCTTCTCTGACCGGGGCGTAGAGGGCATTGGCCCACTCGGCCAAGGCGCGAGCCTGGCCATGGCTGCCCGCTGCGGCGCCGGTGGTCCAGTCGGTGTCAAAGGGCGACCGGTTGGAAAAGAGGGTCTTGAACAGCCCGGTGGCATAGATTGGCTGTGCGCTAGGCAGGCAGCTTTCGATCAGACGCCAGCGTCCCGGCTGAGCCAGGGCGGCTTGCTCCGCCTCGGGAAAGTGGTGCAGGTAGGGTTGCAGCGCCTCGGTATCCTCGAACGCCGCCTCCTGATCGACCCCGTGGAGTTCGGCGCCGTTGATCATCAGGTAGCAGGTGCCGGTGCCATCCTCCAGCGGCAGCAGGTAGTTGCGCGCACGTGCAACGCTGATCGTCTGCCAGCTCCGGTTGCGCCGGCTGCCCGCAAGCCGCTGCGCGCGCAGTTCCCAGTAGTGGCAGGGCGTATCACTCAACGGAGCGCGCAGCGGGGTCTCCTGGTCGGCCACCGTACCGACCAGCTCGGCGTAACCTTGTGCGGCGGAGCGGATACGCGCCACCGGGATATCGGCAAAGCGACGTGCCTGCGCCAGACTTTGCCGTGCGCCTGAGAGCAGCATCGCCAGGATCGCCAGCAGCAGCAGACCGAGCAGGGTGTGCAGTGCGACGGTCACCGCGATGATCAGCAGTACCGTCCATCCCCAGTGCATCCGCCGGAGCCAGCGGATCAGGGCGGGTTCGGGTGAGGACGGCAGTGGCGTCCCGGGATCGGATTCGGCCACAGGGCCCCCTCTTTATCTGTGCTGAAGGGCCACTATATCGACCGATCGGCGGTTGGGTCAATTGGGCATGGCGCTGCGAACGGAAGATCGTCTACACTTCTCCGATGAACAGTAAACGTGGAAGCAGTATGACCACACAGGCGGATCCAACGCTTGCTGAGATCGTGCAGACCGATATTCTGGTTTGCGCTCCCGATGTCACGCTGGTGGAGGCCGCACAGCGGATGCGGACGCGCAATTGCAGTTCGATCGTGGTGGTCGAGGCGGAGCGCGCGGTCGGGATCTGGACCGAACACGATGCGACGCGCCTCGATTTTGCCTCGGTGCAGTTGGCGCAGCTCACCATCGGCCAGGTCATGAGCCAGCCGGTCAAGACGATTTCAGTCACCACCGGCATTCGCGAGGCGGCACTGCGCTTTCGTGAGGAAGGGGTGCGCCACTTTGTGGTGGAGACAGAAGGCGGCGCACTGGCCGGGATCGTCACCCAGACCGACGTGACGCTGGGCCACGGTGTCGAGCACTACCTGACCCTGCGCTCGGTGACCTCGGCGATGCGCCAGAGCCTCTTCCGACTGCCGGGCGGACTGAGTCTGGCCGAGGCGGTGCAGCGGATGCGGGCAGCGCGCAGCGATGCGGCCATTGTCGACCTGGAGGACGGCCGCCACGGGATCATCACCGAGCGCGATCTGGTCCGGCTGATCGCCCTGCGCCAGACTTGTGGTACGGTCGGAGAGGTGGCCAGCGTGCCGCTGGTCACGGTCACTGCCGGCGGCAGTCTGCTCGCCGCGCGCAATCTGCTGGAGCGCGAGGGCATCCGCCACCTCGGTGTGGTCGATGAGGCCGGCGAGGTCTGCGGTTTGCTCTCGATCGCCGATATCCTGGCTGTGCTACAGAACGACTATGTGCAGAACCTGACCGCGACCCTGCGTCAGCGTGATGCCCAACTGGAACGGTCGCGCCGTGATCTGCTGGCGCGCAACCATGTGCTCGACCTGCTGGCCGCCGGCACGCCGCTCAAGGATCTGCTCCATGAGGTCGCGCTGCTGGCCGAGTCGGTGCTCGACGACGCGCTCTGTTCGATTCTGCTGCTTGATGGCGAGTGCAAGCGCCTGTGCCACGCGGTGGCGCCCCATCTGCCCGAGGCGTATATCGCGCAGGTCGACGGCATTGAGATCGGCCCCGAGGTTGGCTCGTGCGGTGCCGCGGCGTGGCACGGCCAGCGGGTGGTGGCCGAGGATATCTCCAGCCATCCGTACTGGTCCGGTCTGCAGTCGCTGGTCGAACCGTTCGGACTGCGCGCCTGCTGGTCGGAGCCGGTGATCGACTCCTCCGGCGAGGTGGTGGGTACCTTGGCGATCTACTTCCGCACGCCGCGCGCCCCGACGGAATCGGAGCTGGAGCTGCTGCATGATACCGCCAACCTGGCCAGCATCGCGGTCGAGCGGCAGCGCGCGCAAGAGGCGTTGCGGCTGGCTGCGGTGGCCTTCGAGACCTCCGAGGCGATCATGGTGACCGATTCTGAGGGGGTGATCGTGCGGGTCAACCACGCCTTCAGCGCGATGACCGGTTATTCGGCTGCCGAGGCACTGGGTCGGAACATCATCCAGCTGCGCTCCGAGCACCAGGAGCCCGCACTCTTGCGCCGTGTCTGGCGTAGTCTGCGCAAGCGCGGTGGCTGGGAGGGGGAGCTGTGGAACCGGCGTCGGGACGGCACCCGCTACGCCGAGTGGCTCTCGATCAAGCCGGTGGTCGATCAGGCAGGGGTGACGACCCACTTCGTGGCGACCTTCTTCGACATCACCGAGCGCAAGCGGATGGAGGAGCAGATCGAGCGCATGGCCTATTTCGATGCGCTGACCGGCCTGCCCAACCGTCGCCTCTTTCTCGATCGGCTAAGCAGCCGTCTGGTGAGCGGTCGCCGCCACGGCCATGTCGGTGCAGTGCTCTTTATCGACCTGGATAACTTCAAGATGCTCAATGATGTGCGCGGCCACGAGGCGGGTGACCGGCTGCTCATCCAGGTGGCATCGCGGCTGACCGAAGCGTTGCGTGACGAGGATACCGTGGCCCGTTTTGGTGGGGACGAGTTCGTCGTGCTGTTGCCCGAACTGGCGACCGATCAAGCCGGTGCAATCGAGCGGGCGCTGAGCGTGGCCGAGAAGCTGCGTGCGCGCA
Source organism: Gammaproteobacteria bacterium (assembly GCA_007128895.1). GTDB lineage: Bacteria > Pseudomonadota > Gammaproteobacteria > SKWO01 > SKWO01 > SKWO01. The sequence goes on along the minus strand of SKWO01000017.1, from coordinate 14,571 downwards.
TTGCGCGCCCCTACCCGCTGGGCGCCTACTCGCACGAGGTTGGTGCCAGCATCGGCCTGACCGTCTTCCCCAAGGGGAGTGAGACGGTTGACGATCTGCTCAAGGAGGCCGATACGGCGATGTACCGCGCCAAGGAGGCCGGTCGCAATGCGGTGCGCTACTTCGAGCCGCTGATGCAGGTCGAGGCGGAGGCCCGCTTCGGCCTTGAGCACGATTTGCGCAGTGCGCTGGCACGTGGCGAGTTCGAGCTCTTCCTGCAGCCCCAATTTGATGGACGGGCCGAGGCGGTCGGGGCCGAGGCGCTGCTGCGCTGGAACCACCCCGAGCGGGGTGCGGTGTCGCCGGGTCTGTTCATTCCGGTGGCCGAGAACAGCGGTCAGATCGTGGCCATCGGGGAGTGGGTGCTGGCCGAGGCGTGTCGTATGCTGCACCGTTTGGCTCAGCTCGGGATCGAGCAGGTGATCGCTGTCAATATCAGCCCGCGCCAGTTTCATCGCGCCGATTTTGTTGAGCGCATCAAGGCGATTCTGCAAGAGACCGGGGCACCACCACACCAGCTTCTGCTGGAGGTGACCGAGAATGTTGCCCTGGATGACATCGATGAGACGGTGCGCAAGATGCAGCAGTTGCGTGATATCGGTGTGCGCTTCTCGCTGGACGACTTCGGTACCGGCTACTCGTCGCTGGCCTACTTGAAGCGGCTACCGGTCAACGAGATCAAGATCGACCGCTCTTTTGTCCAGGATCTGGCGCGGGACAGCAACGATGCGGCCCTGGTGCAGACCATCCTCGCCGTGGCGCGCCACCTCTCGCTCGGGGTGGTCGCCGAGGGGGTGGAGACCCACGCCCAGCACCACTTCCTGCATGAGCAGGGTTGTCCGACCTTTCAGGGCTTTCTCTTCGCCCGCCCGATGGCGGCCAGCGACTACCTCGCGACCCTGCGATAGAGGCGCTCGGGCGAGACGCGCCACCAGCCCTGTTCCCCCCCTTGCAGTGGAATCACTGTGACCGAGCGCCGGTTGATCCGGCGCACCGTGCCGTGGAAGGTGCGGCCACGATAGTCGAAGCTGACCGGGTCGCCTACGGCCAGTTCGGGCGTGGCCGCAGGCGCGACCGGTGGCGGCAGGGTCGTCGGCAGCACGATGCCGGCACTGCTCAGCCGCTGCTGCAGCGCGGTGCGAACCTGTTCGGCGTGGCCATCGTGGTGCAGGCGGTCGAGCAGCGCATAGTAGGCCGCGTCGTGCACGGCGCCGCGTCGGCGGAGCCCGCGTGCGGTGTGCAAGGCGTGGGCGTACTCGTGGCAGCAGGTGTGGGCGAGCAGGCCCAGCGGCGTCAGGGTGCCGCCAAAGTAGCCGCGCTGCTCGATCTCGCGGTGGCTCTGCCAGCGCTCCCCGCCCAGCTTGCTGGCGACCATGCCGGCGCCGTAGGTGATCAGGTGGGTTTGGCGTAGTCCCCAGCGGTCGAGCGGACGCAGCTGGTGGCAGGTGCGCGCGCCGGAGCCGACCCGACAGGTGAGGCTGAAAGGGTGCTTGGCCAGGGTGGCCGCCGCTGGGTGCAGGGCGTCGAGCGTGGCCGCGCACAGCACAGCGGCGATGTCGCGGTGGCGGGGCTGCCAGCGGGCGGTGGAGGAAGGGCTTGGCCGGGACATGAACAAAAGCATACCATGAAGGGCATGGTCCGCTCGCTTCTCTTCCTGCTGCTGGTGCTCCTGGCCGGTTGTGCCCAGCCGGGACGGCTGGCCGAGCCCGGGGCGGCGTGCCAGCTGGAACTGGACGCCCTCTTCGATACCCCTGAATTGGCCCATGCCACGGTCGCGGCACTCTTTCGCCGCAGCCACGACCGGCAGGTGCTCTATGAGCGCGGTGCCGGGCAGATGCTGACGCCGGCCTCGGTGCTCAAGCTGGTCACGGTGGCGGTGGCTGCCGAACAGCTGGGCTGGGATGCCCACTTTGAGACGCGACTCTACGCCACCGGTCCCGTGCGAGACGGCGTACTGCACGGCGATCTGGTGGTGGTCGGCGGCGGTGATCCGACCCTGGGTGAGCCGGGGGGGATCGGTCTGCCGGGGCAGGGCGGGTACGCCTTCGCGCGCTGGGCCGCACTGCTGGAGCGGCTGGGTGTACGCGAAGTGCGCGGTGCCGTGCGGGTCGAGCAGGCCGCCGGGCTGCCGGGCTGGGGTCGAGGCTGGATGTGGGACGACTGGGTCTACCCCTTTTCGGCCCCGCTGGCGGCCGCCAATTTTGCCGAAAACCGGGTGGCACTGCACATCCTGCCCGGCACACCGCCTCGGGTCGAGGGGCCACTCGCGGCGGCGCTGCCGGTGGTGGCTGGAACGGTCGTACAGCGTGACGGTGCGCCGGGCCGAGTGAGGCTCGCCTACCGACCGGGCGGCGTGCTCGAGATCACGGGAGAGGCCCCGGCCGAGGGGGTGCGCCGTCAGGTGGCACTGCTCGATCCGGCACCACTGCTGGCCGCCGCCTTGCACGGCTGGCTGGAGGCACAGGGGATCCGCATCCGGGGCGGCTATGGCACGGCCGACGCGCGCTGTGCTGAGCCAGCCAGGGGGTGCGAACCACTCGATCGCCACCACTCCGCGACCCTGGCCATCCTGTCCGGCCGCCTGCTGGGGGTCAGCCAGAACCTCTATGCCGAGGCACTCTACCAGCGGCTGGGCGGCGAGTCGGTGCTGCTGGCCCAGTTGGCGGCATGGGGTATCGAGACACGCCACCTGCGGCTGGCCGACGGCTCCGGCCTCTCTCGCTACAGCCAGCTCTCGGCCACGGCCCTGGTCGATCTGCTCGACCATCTGCAACACACCCCGCACCGCTTTGCCCCGATGGCGTGCGCCATGCCGTCCGGCGGCCAGCCCGGCACGACCCTGGCGCACCGCTTCCGGACCGGCGATGCCGTGGGCCGGGTGCGTGCCAAGAGCGGCAGCATGACCGGTGTTCGAGCGCTGGCCGGCGTGGTACAGAGCCCGAATGGGCCGGTCTCCTTTGCCGTGCTGGTCAACCACCACGCCTTGCCGCCGGCGCAGGTCGATGCGCTGATTGATCGTGCAGTGGAGCGGGTCAGTCGCGGTTGTCGCTGAGTGTGAGCGGCAGCTCGATGGTGAAGGTGCTGCCCTTGCCCGGGGCGCTCTCGACCTGGATATCGCCACCCATCATGCGCACGAAGCGGCGGCTGATCGCCAGGCCGAGCCCGGTGCCGCCATATTCGCGGGTGGTCGAGCTGTCCGCTTGGGTGAAGTCCTGAAAGAGTCGCTCGATCTGGTCGGCGCTCAGGCCGATCCCGGTATCGCTGATCGCGATCACCACCTGCGGGCCACGCTGTTCGGCTGCCAACCGCACCCAGCCGCCTCGGGTGAACTTGGCTGCATTGGAGAGCAGGTTGAAGAGCACTTGGCGCAGGCGCATCGGATCGGTGTGGAGGTGGCCGATCAGTGCGTCGCATGTCATCTCGAACTGGTTGCCGTTCTTTTCCATCAGTGGCATGACGGTGGCACGCACGGCTTCCAGTTCCTCGGCCAGCAGGAAGCGCTCCGGTACCAGCTCCATCTTGCCCGCTTCGATCTTGGAGAGATCGAGGATGTCATTGATCAGCCTCAGTAGATGACGCCCGGAGTGCTGGATGCGATGCAGATCGGGGATCAGTGCCGGGAGCTGCAGATCGTCGAGCTCCTCTTCGACCATCTCGCTGTAGCCGATAATGGCATTCAGAGGTGTGCGTAGCTCATGGCTCATGTTGGCCAGAAACTCGCTCTTGGCCCTGTTGGCCCCCTCGGCGGCCAGCTTGGCCTGCTGCAGGGCGCTCTGGGTCTGCTCTAGCTCACGTGCGTAACGGACGATCGCATTGGCCTGGCTGGTGGTCTTGCGGTAGACAGCCAGGGCAATGGTCAAGGCCAGCAGCAGGGTGATCAGGCTGATTGCGGCGCTGGTGATCAGGGTTTCACGGTAGTTCTTTCCTGAGGTGATCAGGGCCTCGTTGGCGTCATGGGTCTGCAGCTGGCGCAGAGCCTCGAAGGTCTCGTTGATCGCCTGATGAATCGGCAGAGCCGTGTAGGTCATCAGATTGCGTGCCGTCTCCATCTGGTCGCGTGCCATCAGGTCGATGATTGCTTCCTGGTAGATAACGGCCTGCCGGATCAGCGCGCTCTGCTGATCGAAGATGGCCTGCTCGCGTGGGTCGAGGCCGGCCTCGAGCAGAGCGGTACGACGCAGGCCGACTTGGTAGCCCATCTGGTTGAAGTGGTGGAAGAGGTCGTCGCGGCGGAACGGGTCTTCGGTCGAGAGCATGTTGTAGACCGCATCGGAGCGGCCGTAACCGGCAATCTGCAGATCAGTGGTAAGCTGTATCTTCAGATTGCTCTCGGTGACAATTGCTTGCAAATTCTGATAAGTCTGATCGAGTTGCCAGGCCAGATAGAGGACCAGCCCGATGATCGAGATCAGAATGAAAAGGAAACCGGTCGCCAGCGTGCTGCGAAAGTCTTTCAGGTGGGACGGGATGTCGGTCGGCGGCATGGCGTTCTGGCGTCCTGAGTCAGTGCTGATTGTCTGGGCAGTGCTGGCCAATGTCAAATGGATGGAGCTGATCGAAGAGGGGCAGGGGTGTGATGGTTGAGGCAGATTGGCTGCCGGTCCCCGGAGGGTCGGGGTGGCACAGTGTTGTGTTGGCCGATGCGGCCGACGCTGAGCGGCCCAATACCGTTCTGTTGCGATCGGCGCACGCCGTATTGCTGGTCGACCCGGCCGGCGGAGAGCAGCGAACGCGCCAGATCATGGCCTACCTGGACGGGTGTGGTGACCGACCGGTGCTGGGGCTGCTGACCCATTGCCATCACGACCACTGGGCTGGCGCCGGTGCGCTTTGGCAACGGGTCGACCACTGGATCGCCCATGAACAGACCGCTGCCGCGCTGGCAGTGGCAGCCAGTGAGACCCATGCGCGTGTCTGGAGTGGAGTCGACGGAGATGCTCCGATGGTGGAGGTCAGCCTCTTTCGGGCCGTCGATCGGGACGGGGGGGTACGCCACGTCGAGCTCGACCGGCAGTGCTCGATCCGGGTCGAGAGTCAGGCGCTCGGCCAAGGACGGCAGCAGCTCTGGCTGAACGGCCAGCCGCTGTGCAGTGCGATCGCACTGCCCGGCCATACCCCCGACTCGGTCGCCTGGCGCATCGGTGGCTGGCTACTGCTGGGTGATGCGCTGGCGACCGGGCCTGGGCTGCTGCTTGCCGATGGCTGGAGCAGCGAAGCACAGCTCGATTCACTGACGGCCCTGCTCGGGGTGCTTGACGAGGGGGGCATCGAAGCGTGCTGGCCGGGCCACGGCGGCCGGCTCGATGCTGACGAGTGCCGTGCTGTCGTCACCGGGCTGCGCCATACCCTCGGCCAGAGCGGACAGCAGTCGGCACGCGCGGCGCGCGAACTGCGCCTCGACCACGCCTTTGGCCTGCTGGAAGAGGCGGCTGTCTTGCTCGAACAGGCTGACGAGTCGGATCAGGCGGCCCAGGCGGCCCAGGCATTGCACACCTTGGCGGCTCAGTTGCTGCTTTCCGGTCAGCCGCAGCCGAGTGCGGTACAGCGGCTGCTGCAGCACCTGCGCGTGGCAGCGACTGAAGGCGGGGATGATCGGCCGTTGGCACGGGCGGTGCGCCTGCTGGAGGCGCATGCCCTGCTGCTGCGCGGGGTGACCGAGCACACGCCGCGGGCGGTGGACCTCTCGGCCCTGCTGCAGCGGCTGGCACGGCTTCTGCCGCTGCATCTGGATCTGCCGCCGACGGTCGTGCGGGTGCGTGGTGCCCGCCACCGTCTGGAAGATGGGCTGCATTCGCTGTGCGAGGCCCTGGTCGCCGGTGGGGCAGAAACGGTACGGATCTCGCTGGAGTGCTTCGGTCCACAGGTGGCCTTGCTGATCCATGCCGCCGCCGTCGGGAAGGCGGCGCTGCCCAGTGAGGAGCGTCTGGCTCTCCTCAACCACCAGCTCAGGCTCGATGGAGGGCACTTGGAAGGGGCGGAGGATGGTCAGGATGGCGGTATCAGGGTCGTTCTTGCGGCAGTCGGTTGACCACCGTGATGGCGGCCACTATCATCGAAACGAAGCGGCCCGATAATAACAGTCAGAAATAATAACTGTCAGGAGAGTTCACCATGAAGGTTGCCAGCATCCTCAAGAAGAAGGGCCGCGAGGTCCATACCATCCACCCAGAACAGAAAGTGGCCGAGGCGGTCGAGATTCTGGTCCAGCAGCGCATCGGCGCGCTGGTGGTGGTCGATGCCGCCGGGCGCCCGGTCAGCATCATCTCCGAGCGCGACGTGCTGCGCGCGCTGCACCACCACTGCAGCCGCATGGCCGAGTTCGAGGTGCGCGAACTGATGGCCGAGCAGATGGTCGCCTGTGTCAGCAGTGACAGTGTTGACGACGTCATGCATCTGATGAACCACAACGTGACCGGGCGCCGGATCCGTCACATCCCGGTGGTTGACGATGGCGAGCTGATCGGCATGGTCACGTTGGGCGATATCATCGAGGCGCTGCTGACCGAGCGCGAATTCGAGAACAACCTGCTGCGCAACTACATCAAGAACTGGCCGGAAGAGGAGTGATCAACCCTCGCTCTCGAGCTTGAGGTCGTTACTTTGGGCAAAGCGCATCAGGAACTCCCACGCCATCGGCTCGGCCTCCTCCAATGAGGCATCGACACTGACGCAGTTGATGCCGTTGCGGCAGATCACCCGTATGTGCGGGTGCTGACGCGCGCGTCGACCCGGACCAAAGGTGCTGAAGGCGCCGGCCAGCCGTTCGGCCCAGTCGCTGGGACGAAACTTGCGGCCGCTCTCGGTCATGCCGGTGATGATGACCCTGCGGACGGTCTCTTTTTCCGCCATGGTGCTGCCTGCCTGTAGAGGTTTGATGCAGCATCATTATCCGTTACCGACACCCGCGTATCAAGGGAGGCGCCGATGAATTCCCGGAAAGATGTCGAGATTCTGGAGCAGACGCCGTGCCATGAGGGCTTCTTTCGGCTGAACCGGTACCGGCTGCGCCACCGCCTCTTCGGTGGTGGCTGGTCACCCCCGATTACCCGAGAACTCTTCGAGCGTGGCCACGCCGCCGCGCTGCTGCTCTATGATCCGTGGCGCGATCAGGTGGTGCTGCAGGAGCAGTTTCGCATCGGCGCCCTTGATGCGCCGGGCGGACCGTGGCTGCTCGAGGTGGTGGCCGGGGTGATCGACGAAGGGGAGCGCCCCGACGAGGTGGTGCGGCGCGAAGCGGTCGAAGAGGCCGGCTGCGTGGTCGACGAGGTCTTTCCGATCTGCGACTACCTGGTCAGTCCGGGCGGTACCACCGAGCAGATCCACCTCTTCTACGCACTGATCGACAGCCGCGGCCTGGGCGGCCTGCACGGCCTGGCCGAAGAGGGCGAGGATATCCGCGTCCAGGTGGTCCGCTTCGAAACCGTGCGCCACTGGCTCGAATCGGGCCGCATCAAGGCCGCCAGCGCCCTGATCGCCCTGCAGTGGCTACTGCTCAACCGCGACCGCCTGCGCGCCCAGGCGTGGGGCCACCCACCACCGGGCTGAGATTCAGAAACGAAGAGGCCGGTGGCGGCATAGAGCACTCGCCTCCAGACCGCCCGATGCGCTGCGCTTATCGGGCCTACGGGTATGGTGGCGGATCGTAGTCGTAGGCCCGATAAGGCCGCAGGCCGCATCGGGCGATAGGACTGGGTGCCATTTGCCGCATCCTTCGCAGCGAAGGAGGTCTATCTGGTATTAGGCGAGAGCGCGGCGAGAAAGCGGTCCAGCCCGTCCATGCCACAGCGTTGGCCGGCCAGCGTGACCCCGTGTTGCAGCGCCTGGCGTCCGTCCAGGCCGCGCGCCAGCGCGTCGATGACCCCTGCATTGAAGACATCGCCGGCCCCCAGGGTGTCGGCCACCTCGGCCAGTGGTAGGGCCGGCTGGTGGTGGAGTTGGCCGTCGGCTTCGCGCAGCCAGGCACCTTCGGCCCCCCAGGCCAGAAAGAGCCGTTGGCCGGGCTGCGGGGTGGCGGCGGCGAGAAAGGTCTCGGGCCGTTGGTGGCCGCAGTGGTGCGCCCAGCCGCGCGAGTAGAGCAGGACGTTGGCCAGTGGCTGCAGCCGTTCGATGCCGCTGCGTGGCTTTTCGATCTCCAGCGAGCGCACCGCGTGGGGCGCGGTGCGGGCGGCGTGGGTGAGCATGGTGGCCAGGGCATCGACGTGGCGCCCCTCGAAGTGGAGCCAGTCGTAGCGCGCCAGCGGCAGCGCGCTGAAGGCGTCGGCCGGGTACTCTGGCAGGTCGCGGTGGTGGACGATGGTGCGCGAGCCGTTGCGCCGGTTGAGGGTGATGTAGGAGGTCGGTACCTTGCCAACGGGCAGGGTCAGGCAGGCGTTGCAGTCGATGCCGCGCGCCTCGAGCCGGGCGCGAATGCGCGCGCCGTCCGGTTCGTCGCTGAGGGTGGCGGCCAGGGTGCAGCGGTGGCCGAGTGCGGCCAGGACGCTGAGGGTGTTGCTGGCGTTGCCGCCCGGGGTGATCTGCTGGTCGAGGGCGCGGACCTCGTCGTCCTCCGGCGGGTAGCCGTCGACCCGGTTGACGATGTCGAGGGTGGCGATGCCGCAGCCGAGGATGGTGCTCATGACTCGGTCGATCCCAGTCGCGCTTCGGCCCAGGCAACGTGTTCGCGCACCAGCGGCGAGGGGGCGTCACGTCGTTGTGCCAGTGCGGCCCGGCTGGCTGCCGTGGGCGGGGCGTTGCCCAGGGCGATGGCGAGGTTGCGCAGCCAGCGCTCCCAGCCGAGCCGGCGTAGTGGGCTGCCTTCGGTGCGGGCGAGGAAGGTCGCCTCGTCCCAGGCGAAGAGGTCGACGAGCGCGGCGTGGTCGAGGCCGTGGCGGGGCAGGAAGTCGCGTTCGCGGGTCAGTGTGGCGAAGCGGTTCCACGGGCAGCAGAGCTGGCAGTCGTCACAGCCGTAGATGCGGTTGCCGATCAGTGGGCGTAGCGGCTCGGGGATCGGTCCGTGCAGCTCGATGGTCAGGTAGGCGATGCAGCGCCGGGCGTCGAGCTGCCCGGGCGCGGTGATGGCGCCGGTCGGACAGTGGTCGATGCAGGCGGTGCAGTCGCCGCAGTGGTCGCTGACCGGGGCGTCGGCGGGCAGCGGCAGGTCGGTGTAGAGTTCGCCCAGAAAGAACCAGGAGCCACGCTCGCGGCAGAGCAGATTGGTGTGTTTGCCCTGCCAGCCGAGCCCGGCCTGGGCAGCCAGTGGCTTCTCCAGCACGGGCGCGCTGTCGCTGAAGGGGCGCCAGCCAAACGGCCCGATCTCCTGTTCGATGCGCAGCGCCAACTGCTTGAGACGCTGACGGACCACCTTGTGGTAGTCGCGCCCCAGGGCGTAGCGCGAGAGGTAGGCGGTGTGCGGGTCGGCCAGCCTTGCAACAGCGGCGTCTTGCGGCTCTGGCAGGTAGTCGAGGCGGGCACAGATCACCGAGCGCACCTGCGGGAGCAGTTGTGCCGGGTCGGCGCGCTGGTCGCGATGGCGGGCCATCCAGGCCATCTCGCCGTGCCGCCCTTGGGCCAGCCACTGGTCGAGCGCCACGACGGCGGCCGGTGTCTGTGGGGCGCTGAAGCCGAGGGTCAGGCCGAGTTCGGCCCCCCAGCGGCGGATGGTGTCGGCGAGTCTGTGCACGGGCGCTATGATACTATTTCGACCATGAACAATCTCCCCATCGAGCTCTACAGCGCGGCGCAGGTGCGCGAACTCGATCGCCGTGCGATCGAGGAACAGGGCTTGCCCGGGCGTACCCTGATGGAGCGCGCCGGGCAGGCCGCCTTTGCCGCGCTGCGCGCCCGCTGGCGCGATCTGAACCGGATCGCTGTACTCTGCGGCAGTGGCAACAACGGTGGGGATGGCTACGTGGTCGCCCGTCTGGCGCATGAGGCCGGCATCGAGGTTGACCTCTACCATCTCGGTGATCCGGCGCGGATGAGCGAGGCCGCTGCTGCCATGCGGGCGGCACTGATCGAGGCCGGTGTCGAACCGCAGCCTTTCAGCGGGTCGCTGCCCAGTGGGGCGATGCTGCTGGTCGACGGGCTGCTCGGGATCGGCTTCAGCGGGGGACTGGAGGAGGGCTGGCGGGCGGCGGTGGAGGCGCTCAACAGCCATCCGGCCCCGGTGCTGGCACTGGATATTCCAAGTGGTCTGGAGGCCGATACCGGGCGGGCCGAGCTGGCGGTGCAGGCGGCGATGACGGTCACCTTCATCGGGCTCAAGGTGGGGCTCTTCACCGGTGCCGGGCCGGCCCATGCCGGCGAGGTGGTCTTTGCCGATCTGCAGGTACCGCACTCGGTCCATGACGGCCTTGAACCGGTCGCGCGGCGCCTCGACCCGACCCGGCTGGCCGACAGGCTGGGGCGCCGGCGGCGGGATGCCCACAAGGGTGACTTTGGCCATGTGCTGGTGGTCGGCGGTGACCACGGCATGGCCGGGGCGGTGCGTCTGGCGGCAGAGGCGGCGGCACGCTGTGGTGCCGGCCTGGTCTCGGTGGCGACGCGGGCGGCCCATCAGGCCGCTCTCCTCAGTGGTCGGCCGGAGCTGATGGTGCATGCCGTGGAGGAGGCCGAGCAGCTTGATCCGCTGCTGACACGGGCTACCGTGGTGGTGGTCGGGCCGGGGCTGGGGCAGGGCGACTGGGGACGGGCGCTCTTTCATCGTGCCATCGCTGCGGCACCCGCGCTGGTGCTCGATGCCGACGCACTGAACCTGCTGGCTACCGATTCCGCCGTGGCGCTGCCCCCGGCCACGGTATTGACCCCCCACCCGGGTGAGGCGGCGCGGCTGCTCGACAACACGCAGCCGCTGACGGATCGTCTGGCTGGCGCGCGCGCCTTGGCCGAGCGCTACCAAGGCGTGGTGATCCTCAAAGGGGCCGGCAGTGTGATTGCCGACCCGAGCGGCTGTTCGATCTGCAGCGATGGCAACCCCGGCATGGCCAGTGGTGGCATGGGCGATCTGCTCGCCGGGGTGGTGGCGGCGCTGATCGGGCAGGGGCTGGCGCCCGGGGTGGCGGCGCAGACGGGGGTCTGTCTGCACGCCGTGGCAGGTGACCGCGCGGCACGCGAGGGGGAGCGTGGGCTGCTGGCGAGCGATCTGCTGCCCCATCTGCGCCACCTGGTGAACGCGCTGTGACGACGCGTCAGCAGTGGCTCCCGGACGAGGCAGCGACCCTGGTGCTGGGGGCGGAACTGGCCGCCGCGCTGCGGCCGGGCAGCGTCGTGCTGCTGCGCGGCGATCTGGGGGCGGGCAAGACCACCCTGGTACGTGGCTTGTTGCGTGCTATGGGCCACACGGGGCCAGTGCGCAGCCCGACTTATGCCCTGGTCGAGAGCTACCGGCTGGGCGGGTGCGATCTGCACCACTTCGACCTCTACCGGATGGGTGACCCCGAGGAGCTGGAGGCGATCGGGCTGCGTGACTATTTCGACGGGGAGGCCATCTGTCTGATCGAGTGGCCGGAGCGGGCCGGAGCGATGCTGCCAACGGCCACGCACGAGGTGGCGTTGCAGGTGGTCGATCAGGGGCGTCAAGCGTCCATAACAGTCTGCTAGCTTGCGATCCTTATATCTTATCTAAGATAGCTGCGCTATCTGCATGAAAATATGAATATTGATTCTTGCAATTCAGGCGCTGCTCTGCCATAGTCTGCTTGGGTAAGGTATTGGATGGAGCAGGAGGCAGGCGCCATGTCGCTCGTCATGCGGTCACTGTTGATGGGGGTGTTGCTGGTCTGGTCGCTGACCGGGCTGGCCCAGCCAGTCACGGTCGAGGGCATTCGGGTCTGGGAGGCGCCTGACCATACCCGCGTCGTGCTCGATCTCAGTGCGTCGCCTCAGCATCGGCTCTTCATGCTCGACAACCCCGGGCGGGTGGTGGTCGATCTCAGTCATGCGCGTATGGGGCGCGGCGTCGGTGAGCGGCTGACGGCCGGCGAGGTGGTCAAGGGGGTGCGCAGCGCCGCCCGTAATGGCAATGACCTGCGCCTGGTGCTCGATCTGGCCACTTCGGTCAGGCCGCAGAGCTTCACCTTGCCGCCGAATGCGCCGTATGGTCACCGCCTGGTGATCGATCTGCACCGTGAATCGCCTGCAGAACAGAGCAGTGCGAGTGCTCCGGCGACGCCATCGAATACGGCGCCGGCCGCAACGGCGCGGGCCGCAACGGCCCCGCGCACGGTGCAGCGACTGCCGCAGACCGTGCGGCCGATCATTGTGGCCATCGACGCCGGCCATGGCGGCGAAGACCCCGGCGCGATCGGTCCTGGCGGTACCCGCGAGAAGGACGTGGTGCTGGCCATCGCACGTCGCCTGGAACGGCTGATCGAGGCCGATCCCGGCATGCGCCCGGTCATGATCCGCAGCGGCGACTACTTCGTGCCCCTGCGACAGCGCTTCGAGCGTGCCCGCACGGCGCGCGCCGATATCCTGATCTCGATCCATGCCGACGCCTTCCCCGACCCGCGCCCGCGCGGCTCTTCGGTCTATGCCCTCTCGACCCGAGGGGCCACCAGTGAGCAGGCGCGCTGGCTGGCTCAGCGTGAGAATGCCGCCGATCTGGTCGGTGGCGTCAACCTCTCGGACAAGGATCAAGTGTTGCGTTCGGTGCTGCTTGACCTCTCCCAGGCGGCGACGATCGAACACAGCCTTGAGGCGGGTAACCACATCCTGCGTGAATTGAAACGGGTTGGTCCGGTGCACAAGCCCCAAGTTGAACAGGCCAATTTTGCTGTGTTGCGCGCGCCGGATATCCCATCGGTGCTGGTCGAAGCGGCCTTTATCTCCAACCCGGCCGAGGAGCGCCGCCTGCGCGATACACGTTACCAGCAGCAGGTCGCCGAGGCGATCCTGAGCGGAGTGCGCAGCTACTTCCGCAGCCATCCACCGGAGGGCACGGAGATGGCGCAGCAGGGGCAGACGCAGCGCCACGTGGTGCAGCGCGGCGAGACCCTCTCCACCATTGCCCGCCGCTACCGGGTCAGTGTGGCCAACCTGCGTGCGGCCAACAGCCTGAGCAATGACGTGATCCGCGTCGGTGACGTGCTGAGCGTGCCCACCGGGGGGTGATCCCGTATACTGGGCCGATGTCGTCGACCCTGCCCCGCATCCGCCCGCTCTCCACCGAACTGGCTAACCAGATCGCCGCCGGTGAGGTGGTTGAGCGCCCTGCGTCCGTGGTCAAGGAGTTGCTGGAGAACGCCCTCGACGCCGGCGCCGGCCGAATCGAGATCGACCTCGAGGAGGGAGGGGGCCGCCTGATCCGGGTGCGCGACGACGGCCATGGCATCCCGTGCGACGACCTGCCACTGGCGCTGGCGCCGCACGCCACCAGTAAGATCGCCACCCTGGCCGATCTCGAGGCGGTCGCCAGCCTCGGCTTTCGGGGCGAGGCGCTGGCCAGCATCGCCTCGGTTGCCCGCCTGGAGCTGACGTCGCGTACTGTGGAGAATGACCACGCCTGGATGGTCTCGGGCCACGGTGGCGAACCGCAGCCGGCCGCCCACCCGGTGGGTACCACGGTGGCCGTCCACGACCTCTTTTTCAATGTGCCGGCACGGCGCAAGTTCCTGCGCACCGTGCGTACCGAGTTCGGCCATGTCGAAGATATCGTGCGACGCATCGCGCTCAGCCGCAGCGAAACCGCCTTCGTGCTGCGCCACGACCGCCGTGTGGTGCTCGATCTGCCGGCGGCACGCTGTGCGGCGAGTGCACGCGAGCGCATTGCCCGCCTCTGTGGTGCACCCTTCATCGACAACGCCATGCCGATCGATCTGGCCCACGACGGCCTGGTGCTGACCGGCTGGCTGGCACGGCCAACCTTCTCGCGTGGCCAGGCCGATCTGCAGTACGTCTTCATCAACGGGCGCATGGTGCGCGACCGGTTGGTGGCCCAGGCCATCCGCCGTGCCTATCGGGATGTGCTGCACGGCGATCGCCACCCGGCCTTCGTACTGCATCTGGCGATCGATCCGGCGCTGGTCGATGTCAACGCCCATCCGGCCAAGCACGAGGTACGCTTCCGCGATGCGCGCAAGGTGCACGACTTCCTCTTTGGTGCGCTCCATCGCCAATTGGCCGAGGATCGGCCGCACCAGGTGGTTGAGCTGACCCCGGCTGTTGGGGGGGCGGTCGGCAGTGGGGTGGTTCGCGGCGTGTCACCCAGCGCGCATGGGGGGCAGCAGCGGTCGATGGCGTTCACTCCGGGGCAGGTCCGCGAGGCACTGGAGGGTTACCAGCGGCTGGGGTCCTCGGTCGATGCTGCGCTCGCCGCGACCGAAGCAGGCGAAGGTGGGAGGGCCGAGGCGGCGCAGGCCGAACAGATCCCGCCCCTGGGCTTTGCCATCGGTCAGTTGGCCGGGATCTATATCCTGGCCGAGAACCGCGACGGGCTGATCCTGGTCGACATGCACGCGGCCCATGAGCGCATTACCCATGAGCGGCTGCGCAGCGCGTGGCAGGCGGGGCGGGTGGTGGCGCAGCCGCTGCTGCTGCCGCTGGCCCTGGATGTCT
>SKWO01000016.1 GCA_007128895.1 Gammaproteobacteria bacterium | reverse complement strand
CGATGTGGGCGAAGATGCCGTAGGCCAGACCGACGCCGATAAAGAGCAGAAAGACCGGGTGGAAGATCTGAAAGTAGAAGTAGGAGAAGATCACCGTGACCCACAACAGGATGTTGTAGATATAGGCGATCGCCCGGATGCGAAACTCCAATGACAGAGTGTCAAAGAGAGAGAATAAACTGTTCATAGGTCGTCTTGTGCTGGGTCAGCAGGTCGGTGAGCAGCCGGGTCGAGCGCTCCAGGCCGGTATTGGGGTCGTTGTTCAGCTCGAGCTCGCGCATCTGGCGGTAGAGACCGTCGACGACCTTGAGCGCCTCCTCACGCGGCTTGCGTCGCACCGAGTAGTAGCCGATCACGTTGCCTTGGGTGTCGTAGGATGGGGTGACGTTGGCGAAGACCCAGTAGTAGCTGCCGTCCCTGGCCATGTTCTTGACGTAGGCGCAGATCTCCTGCTCCTGCTTGAGGGTGTCCCAGAGCAGTTTGAAGACGGCGCGCGGCATGTCCGGGTGGCGAATGATGTTGTGCTGGGTGCCGAGCAGCTCCTCTTCGGTGTAGCCGGAGAACTCGATGAAGATGCGGTTGCCGTAGGTGATGCGGCCGGTGGGGTCGGTCTTGGAGACGATAAAGTCGTTCTCGCGCATGACACGCTCGGTCTGCGTCGGTGTGATGCGGTTTTTCACATGCCCCCCTGGCGCTGCCGGCCGATTCTGACCAGTCGATCATACCCGACCCGTAGGCATGGTTCAAATCGGGGTTTAACAACAGTTGAACAAGCGCTTGGCTGCGTGTTTGCGGTGACAAGTGCCGGGCTGATGTGGCAATATGGACGGACAACAATAATGGAGTCCGTGAGGACATTGCACACAGGGATTGGATAATGTCGAACAGTGCGAGAAAGGGCAAGGGGTTGGGGCTGGGCTTCAAGCTGGCCGGCAGTTTTGCCGTGGTGATTGTGCTGGCGATCGTGATGGCGCTGGTGGCGGTCAACTCGATGCGCGCCATGGCGACGGCTCAGGAAGAGATCGCTGAAATCATGGAGCTGGCGGTCTATCAGGTCGAGAAGGAGGTCGATCACCTCGACTGGACCAACCAGCTGGCCAACAGTTTCATCCTGATGGTCGCCTTCGGTGGTCAGCTCGACTACACCCAATGTGACTTTGGTCAGTGGTACTACGCCTTCCGTGACAGCCCTGCCTACCGTCGCGCTTCTCCGGCCTTTCGCAGCGCTTTCGATGCGATCGAGGAGCCGCACCGCCAGTTGCACGGTTCGGCCACACGCATCGTGCAGCTGGTGCGTGATGATCAGCGCGAAGCGGCAGTAGATATCTACCGTAACCAGACATTGAGCCACCTGGCCGATGTGCGGCGCCATCTGGATGCACTGAAGACGGCGCTGGGCGTCGAGCGCGATCAGGTGATTGCCTCCAGCCGACTGCTGGCCAATCGGGCGACCGTGATCCAGCTGCTGGTGACCCTGCTGGTCGTTCTGCTCAGCTTGGCATTGGCCACGCTGATCGTGCGTTCGATCACCCGTCCGATGGCCGAGCTCACCGAACGTGCGGCGCAGATGGCCGAAGGGGATTTTACCGGTGCGCCGCTGCGCATCCACCATGCCGATGAGATCGGTCTGGCCACCAGCGCCTTCAACGATATGTCGCAGCGCATCGGTCAGTTGGTGCGCGAGGTCAACGGCTCCATCTCTCGTGTCGCTTCTGCGGCCGAGGAGCTCTCGGCGGTGACGCGCGAATCGGATGCCGGGGTGCGTCGTCAGCAGCAGGAGACTGATCAAGTCGCTACGGCGATGCACGAGATGTCGGCCACGGTGCAGGAAGTGGCGCGCAATACCCAGGGTGCCGCCGAGGCGGCCCACAACGCCTCCGATCAGGCGGCAGCAGGCAAAGCCGTGGTGTCGCGTACCATCGACACGATCGAGTCGCTCGCCAATGAGGTCGGACGTGCCGCGGAGGTGATCTCGCACCTGCACGAAAATACCCAGGAGATCAACAAGGTGCTCGAGGTGATTCGCGACATCGCCGAGCAGACCAACCTGCTGGCCCTGAATGCGGCGATCGAGGCCGCGCGTGCCGGTGAGCAGGGGCGCGGCTTTGCCGTGGTTGCGGATGAGGTGCGCACCTTGGCAACCCGCACCCACGAGTCGACCCGTGAGATCCAGCAGATGATCGAGCAGTTGCAGGATGGCGCCAATCAGGCCGTCGAGGTGATGAACGCTAGCAGCCAGCGTGCCGGCAGCAGCGTTACCCAGGCCGCCGAAGCGGGGGGTGCCCTTGACGCCATTACCGAGGCGGTCTCCAACATCAATGACATGAATACCCAGATCGCCAGTGCCTCGGAGGAGCAGAGCGCCGTGGCCGAAGAGATCAACCGCAATATTACCAATATCAGTCAGATCGCCGAGCAGAATGCGACCGCCTCCGAGCAGACCATGGGGGCGAGCCAGGAGCTGGCACGGCTGGCCGAGGAGCTGAACGCGGTCGCCGGTCGCTTCAGGGTCTGACCGCCGACAGTAAGGAGGCAGCATTGGATATCCCGTCCATCCAGAATACCTACCGCCGCTACGCGGGCCACTACGACGTCGTTTTTGGTCCGATCTTCCACCAAGGGCGCAAGCTGGCTGTGGAACTGGCCAATCCGGCACCGAAGCAGCGAATTCTCGAGGTAGGCGTCGGCACCGGCTTGTCGCTGCCGTTCTATCGCCCGGACAGCCAGGTCACCGGCATCGATATCTCGCCGGAGATGCTGGAGAAGGCGCGCAAACGGGTCGAGCGGCAGGGTCTCGACCACGTCGAAGGGCTGCTGGAGATGGACGCCGAGCAGATGGAGCTGGAGAGCGGTGCCTACGACACGGTCGTGGCGATGTACGTCGCTTCGGTGGTGCCCAATCCGGACCGCCTGATCAATGAGATGCGCCGTGTCTGCCGCCCGGGCGGAGAGATCATCATCATCAACCACTTCGCCTCGAAGCATCCGGTCCTGCGCCGTTTTGAAGACCTGCTGCGACCGCTCTCACGTACCCTCGGTTTTCGCCCCGACATGGAGCTGGACAGCCTGCCCGAGTACGATGACTTTCGCCGTCTGCAGGTGATCAACACCAACCTCTTCGGCTACTGGAAGCTGGTCCATTACCGCAACGGCCCGCTATAAGTCACCCTGTCTGTCTGCCTCTCTGGCAGCCTTCTGCTCGGGTGTCAGCGGCTTGTCATCGGCACGGCGCCCATACTGGGCGGCCGTGTGCGCCTTCTCGATCTCCTTCTCTAGAAAGTAGCTCATCACGATACGGATCACGACAATCGCGCCGAGCATGCCGATGTTCTCCCAGTTGGGCGCAGCCACCGACTTGATGACGTCAGCCGCGATGAAGATATCGAGACCGAGCAGCAGGTGAGCACCGAGCCGCTCGCGGATGCGCGCGGTCTCGGCGATGGTGTGGTGATGGACCTGCTCTGGATGGAACTTCAGCCGCAGAAAGCGTGCGGTGGCCTCGGTGACACCCCAGAGTACCACTGCAATGCCGATCAGGCTGAGCAGGTAGAAGACGAGCAGGATGCCGTTGTGCAGCAGGTCGATCATCGTTCAGGCCTGCTTCAGCCGTTCGGCCAGATAGAGCCAGGTCTCCAGCACCGAGTCAGGATTGAGTGAGACACTGGTGATGCCCTGCTCGATCAGCCACTGGGCAAGGTCAGGGTGGTCGGACGGGCCCTGGCCACAGATACCCACATACTTGCCGACCGCATTGCACTCCCGGATCGCCATCGAGAGCAGTGCCTTGACCGCCTCGTTGCGCTCGTCAAAGAGGTCAGCGACCAGGCCGGAGTCACGGTCGAGGCCGAGGGTCAGCTGGGTCAGGTCGTTGGAGCCGATCGAGAAGCCGTCGAAGTGTTCGAGGAACTGTTGGGCCAGCAGCGGGTTGGACGGGATTTCGCACATCATGATCACGCGCAGGCCGTTGTCGCCCCGGCGCAGCCCGTTCTCGGCCAGCAGGTCGACCACGGCCTTGCCTTCGGCCACGGTGCGCACGAACGGGATCATCATCTCGACGTTGGTCAGCCCCATCTCGTCGCGGACCCGCCGCATGGCGCGGCACTCCAGCTCGAAGCAGGGGCGGAAGTCGCTCGAGACGTAACGCGAGGCGCCGCGGAAGCCGATCATCGGGTTCTCCTCGTGCGGCTCGTAGCGGTCGCCGCCGAGCAGGTTGGCGTACTCGTTCGACTTGAAGTCGGACATGCGCACGATCACCGGCTGCGGATAGAAGGCGGCGGCGATGGTGGCGATCCCCTCGGCCAGGCGGCCGACGTAGTACTCGACCGGGTCGTCGTAGCCGGCGGTGCGCTGGCGGATCTTCGTCTTGAGATCGTCTGGCAGCTGGTCAAATTCAAGCAGCGCCTTGGGGTGGATACCGATACTGCTGCTGATGATGAACTCGAGCCGGGCCAAGCCAACGCCGGCATTGGGCAGGAACTGGAAATCGAAGGCGCGCTCGGGGTTGCCGACGTTCATCATGATCTTGAACGGCAGCTCCGGCATCTGCTCCATGTTGGCCTCGTTGATGTCGAAGTCGAGCTTGCCCGGGTAGATGTTGCCGATATCGCCTTCGGCACAGGAGACGGTCACGTCGGTGCCGTCCGGGATGCGGCGGGTGGCATCACCGCAACCGACCACCGCAGGGATACCCAGCTCGCGGGCGATGATCGCGGCGTGGCAGGTGCGTCCGCCGCGGTTGGTGACAATGGCGCTGGCGCGCTTCATGATCGGCTCCCAGTCGGGGTCGGTCATGTCGGTGACCAGCACGTCGCCCGGTTGCACATGCTCCATCTCGCTGACGCTCATGATTACCTTGGCTGTCCCGCTGCCGATGCGCTGACCGATCGAGCGCCCGGTGACCAGCGGCTCGCCGCCCGGCTGCTTGAGCACGTAGGTCTGCATGACGTTGGTGTGGCCGCGGCTCTTGACTGTCTCCGGGCGTGCCTGAACGATATAGAGCTGGCCGGTGTGACCATCGCGTGCCCACTCGATGTCCATCGGTCGGCCGTAATGCTTCTCGATGGTGACCGCCTGGCGCGCCAGCTCTTCGACCTCATCATCGCTGAGGCAGAACTGGCGGCGCTCCTCGTTCGAGGTATCGACGGTTCGGGTCATCTCGTCGACGTTGTCACTGTAGACCATCTTGATCAGCTTGCTGCCAAGGTTGCGGCGTACGATCGCCTTCTTGCCCTCGGCCAGAGTCGGCTTGAAGACGTAGAACTCGTCCGGGTTGACGGCGCCTTGTACCACCGTCTCGCCAAGGCCGTAGGCGCCGGTGATGAAGACGACGTCACGGAAGCCGGATTCGGTGTCGAGGGTGAAGATGACACCGCTGGCGCCGATGTCGGAGCGCACCATCTGCTGGATGCCGGCAGACAGCGCCACCTTGTGGTGGTCGAAGCCGTGGTGGACGCGGTAAGCGATGGCGCGGTCGTTGTAGAGTGAAGCAAAGACCTCGCGTACCCCGCGCAGGACGTTTTCGAGCCCGCTGACGTTGAGCAGGGTCTCCTGCTGGCCGGCAAAGGAGGCGTCCGGCAGGTCCTCGGCGGTGGCCGAGGAGCGAATCGCGACCGAGAGGTCGTTGCCGTGCTCGGCGACCATGCGCTGGTAGTGCTCGGTGATCTCCTGTTCCAGACGCGGCATCAGCGGGGTCTCGGCGACCCAGCCACGGATCTTCTTGCCGACCTCGGCCAGGGTCCGTACGTCCTCGATGTCGAGGCGGTCGAGCTCATCGCGGATGCGGGCATCGAGGCCGCTCTGGGCCAGGTGGTCGCGGTAGGCATCGGCCGTGGTGGCAAAGCCGCCGGGCACGCTGACACCGAGGCCGGCGAGCTGGCTGATCATCTCGCCCAGCGAGGCGTTCTTGCCGCCGACCCGCTCGACATCGGTCATGCGGACTTCCTGGAATTCGAGCACGTAATCCTGCATGGGACGCTCCTTGAGATCAGAGAAGAGTGGTACGGTGCCGCTTCCGAGTGTCGGGCAACAGTGTTACCGTAGAACGAGACCGTGCTTGTCCATCAACTCTAGCAGGTGATTCCGGAAAGCTCTACCCATGCTGCGCCCTGTCTTCCATCTCTCCGATCGTACCGGCATTACCGCCGAACTGCTCGGCCGTGCACTGCTCGGCCAGTTCAGCGGGCTCCAGGTGCAGCGGATTGCCTTGCCGTTCATCGCCAGTGAGGCCCAGGCACACGCGGCGGTGGCGCGGATTCGCGAGGAGGCCCGGCGCAGCGGTGAGCGTCCGATCGTCTTCAGTACGATGATCAATGCGCGACTGCGCGAGATCGTCGCCTCGGTGCGCGATACGGCGATCTTCGTCGACTTCTTCGATGCCTTCATCGACTATCTGGCCGGTGAGTTGGAGATGGCGCCGTCGGGCGCGGTCGGAACGACCCACGGCGTCTCCGACCCGGCGCGCTACGTCAGCCGTATCAATGCGGTTCATTTTGCGCTGGACAACGATGACGGCGCCACGACACGCCATTACGACCGCGCCGAGCTGATCCTGGTCGGTGTCTCACGCACCGGCAAGACGCCCGCCTGCCTCTATCTGGGGCTGCAGTACGGTATCCACGCGGCCAACTACCCCTTTACCGACGATGACCTGGAGACGACCCGCTTGCCGCCGCGACTGCGGGATTACCGCGACCGCCTCTTCGGCCTGACCATCGACCCGGAGCGGCTCAGCCACATCCGCAGCGAGCGGCTGCCCGGCAGCCGCTATGCCACCCTGCAGCAGTGTCGCTTCGAAATCAGCCAGGTCGAGATGCTCTACCGCAAGGAGCGCATCCCTTTCCTGGACACCACCGAGATGTCGGTGGAGGAGATAGCCGCCACCATCGTCCACCAGGTGGGGCTGGAGCGGCGCTTCTGAGTTGTCTCTGGAACCCACTGCACAGAACTGAGTCAATAGTCCATTACAGACCTTAGAGATGATACCCATGTCACTGATACGCAAATGGCTACCGCTTCTGCTGGTGTTGGTCGGGGTGGCCGCCCTCGTGCTGCTGGTGGCCACGCGGCCGCAACAGCCGCCGACCGAGGCGCGTGAGCGGGTCTGGACCGTCGAGACAGTGGCGGCCGAGCGGCAGACGCTGTCGCCGACCCTCCATCTCTACGGTGAGATCGTCAGTCCGCGTGCGGCGCTGTTGACCAGTGCGGTGACGGCCGATGTCATCGAAGTACCGGTGCGGGATGGCGAGCAGGTGGCGGCCGGGCAGCGCCTGGTGCAGCTGGATGAGCGCGAGGCACGGCTACTGTTGCAGCAGCGCGAGGCGCAGGTGGCGAGTGAGCAGCGTCGTCATGCCAATGATCGGCAGGCGCTGCAGCGTGAGACTGAGCTGCTCGAACTGGCACGGCGCAATCTGGAGCGGTTGGAGCGGTTGAGCGAGCGCCAGGCGGTCTCCGACGCGCTGCTTGACGAGGCCCAGCGCAGTTGGGAACAGCAGCAACTGGCCTATGAGCAGCGCCGACTGAACATCGACGACCACCCCTACCGGCTGGCCCAGCTCGAAGCACAGCGCGACCAGGCCGCGCTCGATCTGGAACGGACCGAGGTACGGGCCCCCTTCGCGGGACGGGTGGCCTCGATCACAGTAGCCCCGGGTGACCGGGTGCGTGTCGGCGAGCGGCTGCTCGAACTCTACGATACCGAAGCGCTGGAGGTCCGGCTACGGCTGCCGATCCCGCAGCTGGAGCGTGTGCGCGACGGACTCGACGCGAATGGGACATTGGCCGGGGAGGCACTGCTTGATGGGCGCTCCGTACCGCTGACCCTCTATACCCTGGCCGGTCGCAGTCAGGCCGGGGGGGCCGTGGTCGAGGCACTGGCCCGGCTGGATGGCGAGGCGGGAGGGCTGCTGCTGGGGCGTTTTGTCGAAGTGCGTCTCTCGCTGCCGCCGCAGGCCGGTGTGGTGGCCTTGCCGCACGAGGCGATCTACGGCAGTGACCGAATCTATCTCTACCGTGAGGGGCGCATGCGCGCCATGACGGTGGAGCGGGTAGGGGAGCATGACGACGGCACGCGCACGCGCATTTTGGTGCGTGCTCCGGCGCTGCAGGCCGGTGATGCCATCATCGTGACCCGGCTGCCCAATGCGATGGACGGTCTGCGCGTCGCTGTGGCCGGCGAGTAAGCGGGGATGCAGCTGGCCCATGGCATGATCGAACGCTTCGCCCGCCACCCGGTGGCGGCCAACCTGCTCATGGTGTTGATGCTGCTGGCTGGCCTCTACGCCCTGAACAAGCTCAATACCCAGTTTCTGCCCTCGTTCGACCTCGATTTCGTCTCGGTGCGCGTGGTCTGGACCGGGGCGTCGGCCGAAGATGTGCAGACCGGTATTACCATCCCGCTCGAGCGGGAGCTGCGCAGTGTCGACAACCTGAGGTCGATGACCTCGACCTCGGCGATCGGGGTCTCGGCGATCACCCTTGAGTTCCAGTCGGGCAGCGACATGGGGTTGGCGCTTGATCAGGTCAAGGACATCGTCTCGCAGCAGCGCAATCTGCCGGAGAGTGCCGAAGCGCCGGTGGTGACTCGGATCATTCGCTACGAGGACATCGCCCGTCTGCTGGTCACCGGGCCGACCGATCTGCGCGAGCTGCGTCCGTTGATTCATGAGATTGAACAAGATCTACTCGAACGGGGGATTGCCCGGATCGACATCAACGGCTTGCCGCGTGAGGAGTTGGCTATCCAGGTGCCGATGGCGCGCCAGCTTGAGCTCGGTATGACCCTGGACCAGATCGCCGACCAGGTCGCACGCAGCAGTCTCGACCTGCCGGCCGGCACGGCCGGCCGCGACGACGGTGCGCGCCAGCTGCGCAGCCTGGAGCAGCGGCGCAGCGAGCTGGGCTTTGCCGAACTGCGGTTGAACCGTGAGGGAGCGCTCGGACGCACGACGCTGGGCGATATCGCCACCCTTGAACGTCGTCCTCGCAGCCAGCAGGCGCAGCTCAAGCTGGATGGTCGGCCGGCTGTGGAGCTGGTCTTGCAGCGTGCCGAAGGGACCGACGCACTGGCCGCCTCGCGGGTGCTGCACGACTGGTTCAACGAGACGCAGGGCAGCCTTCCCGAAGGGGTTGAGTTGCACCTCTACGACCAGACTTGGGAGCTGATCGCCGAACGCATCCAGCTGCTGCTCAAGAACGGCGCTGGCGGCCTGCTGTTGGTGCTGCTGATCCTCTTTCTCTTTCTCAGCGGACGGCTGGCCGGGCGGGTCGCGCTGGCCATTCCGGTCGCCTTTACCACCGCGCTGGCGGTGCTCTGGGCCACGGGCGGCTCGATCAACATGATCAGCCTGTTCGGCCTGATCATGGCGCTTGGGATCATTGTCGACAACTCGATCGTGGTCAGTGAACATGCCTACACCCTGCATCAGCGCGGCATCTCGACGCTGGAGTCGGCCGAGCGGGCTGCGCGGCGCATGTTGGCACCGGTCATCTCGTCATCGCTGACCACGGTGGCCGCCTTTCTGCCGCTGATGCTGGTCGGTGGCATCTTTGGCCAGATTCTCTTCGACATCCCGCTGGTGGTGGTTTGCGTGATCCTGGCCACGCTGGTGATTACCTTCCTGATCCTGCCGGCGCAGCTGCGCAAGACGCTGCACAACATGGATGACCATCAGCCCAGCCGTTTCCGGCAGCGTTTTGATACTGCCTTTGATCGTCTGCGCGAGCACCACTTCCGGCCCGCCGTGACCTGGGCCGTCGACCATCGTGGCGCGACGCTCGGTGGTGCCCTGGCGCTGCTGCTGATCGCCTTCGGTCTGCTGGCCGGCGGACGCATCGGCTTTACCTTCTTCCCGGCCCCGGATGGCACGATCATTTATGCCAATGCCAGCTTCGTTGCCGGCACGCCACCAGAGCGGGTCGAGGCGTTCGTCGACCACCTCTACACGGCGCTGCGTGAGACCGAGGCCGAGTTTGCCGAGGCGACCGTGGCCACCGCGGTGCCCCGATACGGCAGTGCCATCTCCAGCCAGCCCGGTGGCGCACGCATCGGCGATCAGTTCGGTTCGGTCTTGGTCGAGCTGGTCTCGCCCGACCGCCGCCGGGTCAGCAACAACGCCTTCATTCGCGCCTGGGAGAGCCGGGTAGAGCGGGCCCCTGGGCTGGAGAGCTTTACCATCGGCGCCCGTATGATGGGGCCGCCCGGGCAAGATCTGGATATCCGGCTGACCGGAAACGATCCGGCGCGGCTGAAACAGGCAGCACTGGAGCTGACCGAGGCAGTCAACGACTTTCCCGGGACCTACGCCGTCGAGGACGACATGCCCTTCGGGCGCGAGCAGCTGGTCTACCGGCTGCGACCGGAAGGGGAGGTGCTGGGGCTGAGTGTCGACAGTCTGGGGCGGCAACTGCGCGCCGCCTTTGACGGGCGCCTGGCCCAGATCTACCAGGATGGCCTGGACGAGATCGAGGTGCGTGTGGTGTTGCCGGAGGCTGAGCGCCACCGCATTGCCACACTGGACCGTTTCGCCGTGATTC
This sequence comes from Gammaproteobacteria bacterium, assembly GCA_007128895.1. Lineage (GTDB taxonomy): Bacteria > Pseudomonadota > Gammaproteobacteria > SKWO01 > SKWO01 > SKWO01. Next base: position 41,453 of record SKWO01000016.1, on the reverse strand, counting down.
TGCCCGACGGCAGCCACGTACCGTTGGCCAGCGTGGCCGAACTGGTGCCGCGTCAGGGCTTCGAGACCCTGCGCCATGCCGAGGGGCGGCTGGCGATCCACGTCTCCGGTGAGGTCGATCGCAGCCAGAACAACGCCGGTCAGATCCTTGCAACCCTGGGTCAGTCGACCTTGCCTGAACTGGCCCGTCAGCACGGCATTCAATACAGCTATGAGGGGCGGGCGGCCGACCAGGCCGAGACGATGGCCGACATGCGCCTTGGCCTGCTGCTGGCGCTGGTGATGATCTACGTCATCCTGGCCTGGGTCTTCGGCTCCTACGGCTGGCCGCTGGTGGTCATGGCGATCATCCCGTTCGGCCTGCTCGGGGCGCTGGTTGGCCATTGGGTACTCGGCATCAACCTGACCGTCCTTTCGCTCTTTGGTCTGTTCGGCCTGACCGGCATCGTGGTCAACAACTCGATCATCCTGGTCAGTTTCTACCAGAGTCTGCGCGAGGAGGGGCTGGCGATGCGCGAAGCGATCATCGAGGCGGCCTGTCAGCGGTTGCGCGCGGTGTTGCTGACTTCGATGACCACCATCGCCGGCCTGACGCCACTGCTCTTCGAGACCTCGGTGCAGGCGCAGTTCCTGATCCCGATGGCGGTCTCGATCGTCTTTGGTCTCGCCTTCGCCACTGCCCTGGTGCTGGTGGTGATCCCGGCGTTGCTGGCGCTGCACGAGGGGGTGGCCGAGCGCTGGCGGCCCGTTCAGGCCGAATGAATCACGGTTGCGCCCTGCGCGAGGGGCTTTGATAATAGGGCCATCCTGACAGGTGGCTGACCACGGAGCCGGCATGGCACAGAAGATCTGTATCCTCGGGCACAAGGGGGGGACCGGCAAGACGACCCTCTCGCACATGCTCTGCCACGGCATGGCACTGCTCGGTCAACGCGCCGTGGCGGTGCTGACCGATGCCGAGCGTGAACCACTCTCCAAGGAGGGGCGGCGCTATGTCACGGTCGATGCGCGCAGTGACGAGGCGCTGGTGCGGGTGATCGAGAAGCTCGATTCGATCGACGGCTGGATCGGGATCATCGACGGTGGCGCCAACCGCATCGAGCTCGACCAGCACCTGGCCGGCTATGCCGACCTGGTGCTGCTGCCGTTTCGCGACTCGCAGGAAGATGTACGGGCCGTGATCAAGGATCTGGAGCGTTTTCCCCACGCGATGGCAGTGCCCTCCCAGTGGCCGAACAACCTGTGGGCGCGTCGTTCGGCCGACCACCTGCTGGCGCAACAGTTGGATGGGCTTGGCGAGCGGCTGCTGCTGCCGGTGAGCACGGTCAGCGCCAGCAAGATGCTGCTCGAAGACCCGGTGCCGACCCGACTGCCCACGGTGCTCAACAACGCCTGTCGCGAGCTGGCCCGTCAGGTACTGGAGGCGTTGCACATCGTCGTTGCTGAAGCCGAAGCGCCAGTGGAGACGGAGGTCGAACCGGAGCCGGAGGCTACGCCATCGGTTCCGGAGTCGCTGCCTGAGGAGACTGCACCGGAAGAGCCTTCACTGGCCGGTGCTCATGCCGATGGCGCTGAGTACGATATCTCAAAAGAGGAAGTATAATCATGATCTTCAAGCAGCTTTTTGAGCCTGAATCGAGCACCTACACCTACCTGATCAGCTGTGGCAATACCGGCAAGACGGTGTTGATCGATCCGGTCATCGAGACCGCCGAGCGCGACATCGAGGTGGTGCGTTCCCTGGGGCTGAAGGTCGACTACACGCTGGATACCCACATCCATGCCGACCACATCACCGGCGCCCTCAAGCTCAAGCACCTGGCCGGAAGCCAGATTTGCGGTCCGGCGCTGGACGGGCTCCCGTGCACCGATATCGGCGTGCGCGAGGGCGAGCCGTTTCGGGTCGGCACGATCGAGATCCACCCCCTGTTTACGCCGGGCCACACCGATACCCATCACGCCTACCTGATCGACCACGGCGGCCTGAAGCTGCTCTTCTCCGGCGATGCGCTGCTGATCGAGGCGTGCGGCCGCACCGACTTCCAGTCGGGTGACGCGCACGCCCTCTACCGCTCGATCCATGAGAAGTTCTTCACCCTGCCCGACGAGACCCTGGTCTACCCCGCACACGACTACGAAGGACGTCACATCACCACCATCGCGCAGGAGAAGCAGCGCAATCCGCGCCTGGGCAATGATCGCTCCGAAGCAGAGTTCGTTGAGATCATGCACGGACTCGATCTGCCCTATCCGCGCAAGATCGACATTTCGTTGCCGGGCAATCAGCTCTGCGGCCAGTGTCCGGAGAGCATCCCTGAGGGGCTGCGCGGTCCCTGTGACTTCCGCGACCAGGGCTGAGCCGCCACTTCCGTTCGATAACAGCTACGCCCGCCTGCCGGCGCGCCTGTATGTGCGTCTGGCACCCACGCCGGTAGTACGCCCGGAGCTGATCGAGCTGAACCGGTCGTTGGCCACCTTTCTGGGGTTGGATGCCGATTGGCTTGCCTCGATGCCCGGCATCGAGCTGCTGGCCGGCAACCGGGTGGTGGCGGGCAGCGAGCCGTTGGCAATGGCCTATGCCGGCCACCAGTTCGGCCACTGGGTGGCGCAGCTCGGCGACGGTCGCGCCCTGCTGCTCGGTGAGCTGCTCGGCCAGGACCGGCAGCGCTACGACCTTCAGCTCAAGGGCAGTGGCCCGACCCCGTTCTCTCGCGCCGGTGACGGTCGTGCCGCCCTCGGGCCGGTGCTGCGCGAATACCTGGTCAGCGAGGCGATGGCGGCGCTGGCCATCCCGACCACCCGTGCGCTGGCGGCCGTCACCACCGGCGAGCCGGTGGTGCGCGAGGCGTTGCTGCCCGGCGCCATTCTGACCCGCGTGGCACGCAGCCATCTGCGCGTCGGTACCTTCCAGTACTTCGCCGCCCGTGACGACCTCGAGGCGCTGGCGCTGCTCACCGACTATGCGCTGGCACGCCTCTACCCGGAGCGTGTCGGTGAACCGTCGCCGGCACTCGCCCTGCTGGAGGCGGTGGTCGAGCGCCAGGCCGATCTGGTGGCCGCGTGGCTGGCGGTCGGCTTCATCCACGGTGTGATGAACACCGACAACTGCTCGATCAGTGGTGAGACGCTCGATTACGGCCCGTGCGCCTTCATGGACAACTACCACCCGGAGACCGTCTTCAGCTCGATTGATCGCCACGGCCGCTACGCCTATGCCAACCAGCCACGTATCGCGCAGTGGAACCTGGCCCGTCTGGCCCATGCGCTGTTGGGTCTGATCGACCGTGACGAGGCGAGGGCGGCCGAGCAGGCGCAGACGATCATCGACCGCTTCCCGGCGCTGTTCGAGGCTGCCTGGCTGGCGCGGATGCGGGCCAAGCTCGGTCTGAGCACAGTGCATGAGCATGACCGTGCGCTGATCGACGACCTGCTGACGTGGATGGCGCAGAGCGGTGCCGACTTTACCCTGACCTTTCGCCAGCTCGGCGAGGCCACGGGGCTGCCGCCGGAGTGGCGGGCGCGCTGGCGTGAGCGGCTGGCCGGGGAGGGCAGTGACCCGGAGGCCTCCCGTGGCCGGCGCGACGCGGTCAATCCGCTCTACATCCCGCGCAACCACCAGGTCGAGGCGGTCATTGCGGCGGCCCTTGAGGGCGATCTGACCCCCTTCCACCGCCTGCTCGAGGTGGTCACCCAGCCGTGGCAGACCCGCGCCGAGTGGGCCGGCTACGCCCGGCCGCCGCGGCCGGATGAGGTGGTCCGCGAGACCTTCTGCGGCACCTGAAGTGGGTGCGCTGAGCGTGGAGCAGCGGCGCCGATCGTGTTATAGTTACACGCTTATCCAGAATTTTTGATCAGCCCGTCGCATAGAGCCGCACATGCCTGTCATCACCCTGCCGGATGGAAGCCGGCGCGAATTCGACCACCCCGTCACCGTGCAACAGGTCGCCGAGTCGATCGGCCCCGGGCTGGCCAAGGCGGCCCTGGCCGGGCAGGTCGACGGCCAGTTGGTCGATACCTCCCACCTGATCGAGCGCGATGCCGAGCTGGCGATCGTTACCGCGCGTGACGAGGCCGGGCTCGAGATCATCCGCCACTCCACCGCCCACCTGTTGGCGCAGGCGGTCAAGGCGCTCTTCCCGCAGGCGCAGGTGACGATCGGTCCGACGGTCGAGGATGGCTTCTACTACGACTTCGCCTGCGACCACCGCTTTACGCCGGACGACCTGACCCGCATCGAGGCGAAGATGGCCGAGCTGGCCGAGCAGGCGATCCCGGTCGAGCGCAGCGTCATGCCGCGTGACGAGGCAGTCGCCTTCTTTCGCGACATGGGCGAGGCGTACAAGGCCGAGATCATCGGCGAGATCCCGGCCGGGGAGTCGATCTCGCTCTACCGCCAGGGCGACTTCATCGACCTCTGTCGCGGGCCGCATGTGCCCAATACCAGCCACCTCAAGGCGTTCAAGCTGACCAAGCTGGCCGGCGCCTACTGGCGCGGCGACTCGCGCAACGAGATGCTGCAGCGCATCTACGGCACGGCATGGGGTGACAAGAAGGCGCTCAAGGCCTACCTGCATCGACTGGAGGAGGCAGAGAAACGCGACCATCGTCGCATCGGCAAGCAGCTCGATCTCTTCCACTTCCAGGATGAGGCGCCGGGCATGGTCTTCTGGCACGAGAAGGGGTGGAAGCTCTACCGTGCCGTTGAGGGCTACATGCGCGAGCGGCTCGACCACTACGGCTACAGCGAGGTGCACACCCCGCAGATGCTCGACCGCTCCCTGTGGGAGCGCTCCGGCCACTGGGACAAGTTCGGCGACATGATCTTCGCCACCGAGGCCGAGCACCGCACCTATGCGGTCAAGCCGATGAACTGCCCCGGCCACATCCAGCTCTACAACCACGGTCTGAAGAGCTACCGCGACCTGCCGTACCGCATCGCCGAGTTCGGCACCGTCCACCGCAACGAGCCCTCCGGCACGCTGCACGGCCTGATGCGCGCCCGCCGCTTCACCCAGGACGACGCCCACATCTTCTGCACCGAAGCGCAGCTGGCCGAGGAGGTGGCGACGCTGATCGATATCACCTTCGAGACCTACCGCGACTTCGGCTTCAGCGAGATCAGCATGGCCCTCTCCACCCGACCGGATCAGCGAGTCGGCGAGGACGCCCTGTGGGACAAGGCCGAGCAGGCGCTGCAGCAGGCGCTCGAGGTCAAGGGGCTGGCGTATCGCCTGCAGCCGGGCGAGGGCGCCTTCTACGGGCCGAAGATCGAGTTCTCATTGCGCGACTGCATCGGCCGTATCTGGCAGATGGGCACCATCCAGGTCGACTTCTCGATGCCGGGTCGACTCGGTGCCGAGTACGTGGCCGAGGACAGCAGCCGCCAGGTGCCGGTGATGATTCACCGTGCCATTCTCGGCTCGATGGAGCGTTTCATCGGCATCCTGATCGAACACCACGCCGGCAAGCTGCCGCTGTGGCTGGCGCCGGTGCAGGCGGTGGTGATGAATATTACCGATCGCCAGGCCGATTTTGCCCACGAAGTGCAAAAATACCTGCATAATGGCGGGCTGCGCGTCGAATCCGACTTGAGAAACGAGAAGATCGGCTTTAAAATTCGCGAGCACACCCTGCAGCGTATTCCCTACCAGTTGGTGGTTGGGGATCGCGAAATGGAAGAACGAACGGTCGCCGTGCGTACCCTTGATGGCAAGGATCTCGGCGCGATGGGGCTTGAGCAGCTGCTCGACCATCTGCGCCACGAGATCGCTGCGCGCGGCATGGCCCCAGCGGAGGATTGAGCTATCGCTAGCAAGAAAGACGGAAAGGACGGTCTGCGTCTGAATGACGAGATCTCGGCACCTCGGGTGCGCGTAGTCGGTGTCGACGGCAAGCAGGTGGGCGTGATGTCCTCCCGGGAGGCACTGGCCATGGCCGATGAGGCTGAGCTGGATCTGGTGGAGATCTCACCCGATGGTGACCCGCCGGTCTGCCGCATCATGGACTACGGCAAATTCGTCTTCGAAGAGAACAAGAAGCGCCAGGCGGCGAAGAAGAACCAGAAACAGGTTCAGGTCAAGGAAGTCAAGTTTCGTCCGGGAACGGACGAGGGAGATTATCAGGTAAAACTGCGCAACCTGATACGTTTCCTCAATGAGGGTGACAGGGCCAAGGTAACCTTGCGGTTCCGTGGTCGGGAGATGCTGCACCAGGATCTCGCCCTCAATCTGCTGCGGAGAATCGAGTCCGATCTGGCCGAGTATGGCACGGTCGAACAGTTTCCGAAGCTCGAGGGGCGCCAGATGGTCATGCTGGTCGCTCCAAAGAAACATTAAACAATCGCGGAGAATACAAAATGCCCAAGTTGAAGACCAACCGCGGCGCGGCCAAGCGGTTCAAGCGCACGGCCAGCGGCGGTTTCAAGCGCTCCAGTTCACACCTGCGTCACATCCTGACCAAGAAGAGCAGCAAGCGTAAGCTGCACCTTCGCGGAACCAAGATGGTGCACAAGTCCGACACCGGACTGGTGCGCAAGATGCTGCCCAACGCCTGAACAGGAGAGTCTAAGCCATGCCACGAGTCAAACGCGGCGTCACCGCACGTGCACGCCACAAGAAAGTCATCGCCCAGGCCAAGGGTTACCAGGGCCGGCGCAAGAATGTCTACCGCGTTGCTGTCCAGGCCGTCACCAAGGCCGGCCAGTACGCCTACCGTGACCGTCGTCAGCGCAAGCGCCAGTTCCGTGCGCTGTGGATCGTCCGCATCAATGCCGAAGCGCGCAACTGCGGGCTCTCCTACAGCCGCATGATGGACGGCCTGAAGAAGGCCGGCGTCGAGATCGACCGCAAGGTGCTGGCGGACATGGCCGTGCACGACAAGGTGGCCTTTGCCGCTGTTGCCGAGCAGGCCAAGGGTGCGCTGAACGCCGCCTGAGCCGTGCGAAATGCCGCCTGCCACGCAGGCGGCATTGTTCAACGCTTCCCAAGGGAAAGGCGCGCAACCTTTCCCTTTTTTGTTCCTGTGCCGAAGTCAGTAGGAAGGGTCAACGTTGCAGCCACTTGATGAGATTCGCCGGGAGGCCGAGGCAGCCATTGATGCGGCTGCCGATCTGGTCGCGCTCGATGCCGTGCGTGTGCACTACCTTGGCAAGAAGGGGGCCATCACGGCCCTGATGAAGCAGCTGGGCGGCCTCTCGCCGGAGGAGCGTCCGGCGGCCGGGCAGCGCATCAACGCCTTGCGTGAGGCCGTCGAGATCCGTCTCGAAGCACGCCGCACGGGGCTCGAGCGGGATGCCCTCAATGCCCGTCTGCGCGCCGAACAGATCGACGTCACCCTGCCCGGCAGGGGCGAGCAGGAGGGGGGGGGGCATCCGGTCACCCGCACCCTGGAGCGGATCGAGGATCTCTTTGTCCAGATGGGCTTCGAGGTCGCCGACGGCCCAGAGGTCGAGGACGACTTTCACAACTTCGAGGCACTCAACATCCCCGCCCACCATCCGGCGCGGGCGATGCACGATACCTTCTACGTGCAGGGCGACGGCCATACCCTGCTGCGGACCCACACCTCGCCGGTGCAGATCCGCGCCATGCAGCAGACCACGCCGCCGTTGCGGGTGATCGCGCCGGGGCGGGTCTACCGCTGCGACTCCGACGTGACCCACTCACCGATGTTTCATCAGGTCGAGGGGCTCTGGGTCGACGAGGGGGTCACCTTCGGCGACCTGAAGGGGGTCCTGAACAGCTTTCTGCGGGCCTTTTTCGAGCGCGACGAGCTCGACGTGCGGCTGCGCGCCTCCTACTTCCCGTTCACCGAGCCGTCGGCAGAGGTCGACATCCAGTGTGTCATCTGCGGCGGCAGTGGCTGCCGTGTCTGCAAGCAGACCGGGTGGCTCGAGGTGCTCGGCTGCGGCATGGTCCATCCGGAGGTCTTCCGCCATGTCGGCGTCGACAGCGAGCGCTACACCGGCTTTGCCTTCGGCATGGGGGTCGAACGGCTGGCGATGCTGCGCTACGGCGTCAATGACCTGCGCCTCTTCTTTGACAACGATGTTCGCTTCCTGCGGCAGTTCTGACCATGAAATTCTCTGAACAGTGGTTGCGTGAGTGGGCCGACCCGAAACTGGCCCGCAACGAACTGGCCCATCGGATCACCATGGCCGGCCTTGAGGTCGATGCGATCGACGCGGTCGCCGGTGCCTTCGCCGGGGTGGTGGTGGCTCGGATCGTCAGTGCCGACCCGCACCCGGACGCCGACAAGTTGCGTCTCTGTCAGGTCGATGACGGCAGCGGTGAAACGGTGCAGATCGTCTGCGGCGCGACCAATGCGAGGCCCGGGTTGGTGGTACCGCTGGCGCGGGTCGGCGCCGAGCTGCCTGGTGGCCTGAAGATTCGCAAGGCCAAGCTGCGTGGGGTCGAGTCGTTCGGCATGCTCTGCTCGGCCAGTGAGCTGGGTCTGGCCGAGAGCGCTGAGGGGCTGCTGGAGCTGTCCACCGAGCTGACACCGGGGACCGACCTGCGTCAGGCCCTGGCGCTTGACGACGTGTCGATTACGCTTGGCCTGACCCCCAACCGTGGGGACTGCCTCTCGATTCTGGGGCTGGCCCGTGAGGTCTCTGCGCTGACCGGCTGTGAGCTGCGCGTGCCCTATGCCGAGGCACCCGTGTTGCCGACCCATGAGCAGACGCTGGCCGTTGCCATCGCGGCTGAGGCGGCCTGCCCGCGCTACGTGGGTCGCGTTGTACGTGGCGTCGATGCGGCGGCGACCACCCCGCTGTGGATGGTCGAGCGGCTGCGCCGCTGCGGCCTGCGCAGTCTCGGCCCGCTGGTCGATGTCACCAACTACGTGCTGCTCGAGCTCGGTCAGCCGATGCACGCCTTCGATCTGCAGCGGATCAAGGGCGGCATTGAGGTCCGTATGGCGCGGCAGGGCGAGCGGCTGACGCTGCTGGACGGTCGCACGATTGAACTGAGCGGCGAGGATCTGGTAATTGCCGATGGTGAAGGGCCGTTGGCATTGGCGGGGATCATGGGCGGCGAGGCGAGTGCCGTAGGCGATACGACCAGGGATATCTTTCTGGAAAGTGCCTTTTTTGCCCCCCGGCCACTGGCCGGTCGCGCCCGCAGCCACGGTCTGCATACCGACTCCTCGCACCGCTTCGAACGCGGCGTCGACCCGCAACTGCAGCGGCGTGCCATCGAGCGTGCCACGGCGCTGCTGCTGTCGATTGCCGGCGGCGAGCCGGGGCCACTGGTCGAGGTGGCCAGCGCCGGTCATCTGCCGCAGCCGGCCCCGGTCACGGTCCGCAGTGAGCGGGTCGAGCGAGTGCTGGGCGTTGAGCTCAGTGGAGACGAGTGCCAGCGAATCTTCACAGCCCTGGGCATGCAGGCCATGCAGCAGGAGGGCTGCTGGCTGGTGACACCGCCACCGTGGCGCTTTGATATCGCCATCGAGGCCGATCTGATCGAGGAGCTGGCCCGCGTCCACACCTATGAGCGGATACCGGCCACCCTGCCGCGTGGGCAGCTTGCCGTGGCACCACGCAGCGAGGGGCGGCTTGGTGTACGCACTCTGCGCCGTACCCTGGCGGCACGTGGCTACCGTGAGGCGATCACCTTCAGCTTCGTCGAGCCGGGCATGCAGGCACGGATTGACCCCAATCACACCCCGGTGGCCTTGGCTAATCCGATCTCGCACGATCTTTCAGTACTGCGCACGACGCTGTGGGCAGGGCTCCTGCCGGTGGCTGCCGGCAATCTCAAGCGCCAGCAGGAGCGGGTTCGCCTGTTCGAGACCGGTCTGCGTTTCATCCCTGACGAAGCCGGACGACTGGCCCAACGGCGCACCCTGGCCGGCTTGGCCTGCGGTAGCGCGCTGCCTGAGCAGTGGGGCAGCCCGCGTCGCGTGATCGACTTCTTCGATGTCAAGGGCGATGTCGAGGCATTGATCGCACTGACGGCCCACAGTGAGGACTTCCGCTTCACCGCCGCGACCCACCCGGCACTGCACCCCGGCCAGTGTGCGCGTATCCTGCGTGGCGACGAAGCGGTCGGGTGGATCGGCGTGCTCCACCCGCAGTGGCAGCGTGAACTCGACCTGCCGGCGCTGGTGCTCTTCGAACTTGACCTCGAACGGCTGGAGTCGGCCCGTGTACCGGCCTTCCGTCCCATCTCCCGTTTCCCGGCGGTGCGTCGTGACATTGCGCTGCTGGTCGATCGGGCATTGCCGGTCCAGTCGATTATCGACTGCATCGTCTCGATACAGGACAAACGCCTGCAAGACGTGATACTGTTTGACCTGTATCAGGGAGAACGAATTGATTCAGGAAAGAAAAGTGTCGCCCTGGGCTTGACCTTGCGCGAGCAGGAGGGCACGCTAACGGATGCCGAGACGGACGCCTTCGTGGAGGAGGTGGTGGCCCGTCTGGGTAAGCAACTGGGCGCATCGCTGAGAGAGTGAGAACATAAAATGGCGTTGACCAAAGCCGAACTGGTGGAAGGACTGTTTGATGAACTGGGGCTGAACAAGCGCGAAGCCAAGGAGCTGGTGGAGAGCTTTTTCGAGGAGATCCGCCGTTCACTGGAGAACGGTGAGCAGGTGAAGATCTCCGGCTTCGGCAATTTCGATCTGCGTGACAAGACCCAGCGTCCTGGTCGCAACCCCAAGACAGGCGAAGAGATTCCGATCTGTGCACGGCGCGTAGTGACCTTCCGTGCGGGGCAGAAGCTGAAGGCTAGGGTGGCCACCTATGTCGGAACCGGTGAGCAGTAACGAACTGCCACCGATCCCCGGCAAGCGCTACTTCACCATCGGTGAGGTCAGCGAGCTGTGTGCGGTGAAGCCGCACGTCCTGCGCTACTGGGAGCAGGAGTTTCCCGATCTGAAGCCGGTCAAGCGGCGCGGCAACCGGCGTTACTATCAGCAGCACGATGTCCAGATGGTGCGCCAGATCCGCCACCTGCTCTACGACCAGGGCTTCACCATCGGCGGGGCACGCCAACGTCTGGCCGAAGGTGAGCCGGTGGCCAGTTCCGTTCCTGAGGTGCCGGCGTCGCAGGTCGCCAGCGTCAGTGAGATTCGCGCCGAGCTGGAACAGATCGCCGCCCTGCTGCGCACCTAATCACTCATCCATCAAGCGCCGTACCGTCTCGATGACCTCCGTCTCATCCCACTCGATCGCGCTGTTGACCGAATAGCGTAGCCGCCCCTGCCGGTCGAGAATGAACGAGCTGGGAAAGGCGAAGACGCGCCACTGGGCCGAGACCCGGCCATCCATATCCATCAGCACGGGAAAATCGACCTGCACCTCGCGCATGAACTGGCCAATGTGTTCGGCGCTCTCCTGAAAATTGACCGAGACGATGGCAAAGCCGTCACCCAGCAGCTCGGCCATCCGATTCATCGATGGGATCTCCTCGACGCACGGCGGGCACCAACTGGCCCAGAAATTGAGTAGCACCACCTGACCGTCGTAATCGGCCAGCCGTTGCCGCTCGCCCAGGTGGTCGGGCAGCTCGATCGGCTGGGTCTGAACCGAGCCGTCCAGCTCCACCAGCCCGCGCCGCGTGGTGCCGATCGCTTCGCCGCGGTCGGGCAGGTCGGCCACCTGCTGTGGGCGTGGCAGACGGGCAAAGAGCTGGGCGGTGCCGATCAACTGCTCCGGCAGACGTTCGATCAGGCGGTTTTCGACCTCGGTCGTCTCATCACGACGCAGGTAGAAGAAGTCGCGCACCTCCGGTAGGAGACGGGCAAAGACCGGGCTGCCGCCGCTCTGCAAGGTGGCGACCATGTCGGCCAGGTGCCAGCGATAGACGCCCAGTTCCGGTTGGTAGAGGAAGACCGGCAGGGTAGTGGCGTACGCCTCGTCGATGTAGATGGCCGGTTCACCGGCGACCGGTGTCGCCAGCATCAGGTTGGGAAAGTAGAGGGCGGCCCCCAGCAGGTAGTCGGCGCCAGGCTCGGATAACTGCCATTGGCGCAGGCCACGGATCGCCTGGATCGACGGGCGTCCTGATGTGACCACCAGTACCGAGCGCCCGGTCTGCGCATGCGCCTCGCGGATAATCGCAGCGACACTGCTGCCGTCGAGTTCACGCATGCTCTCGTTGATTCGAGGCAGAAAGAGGGCATCGAGCAGGTCGATCTGCCACACCTCGACGCCACGCTGCTGCAACCCCTCGGCAAAGCGCGCATGGATCGGTCGTGCCCCCGACTGCGGCAGAATCCAGACCACCACCTGCTCACCCTCGGCGACCGGCCAGCGCTGTACCGGTAGTTCGTTGCCGGCAGCATCGATGACCGACGTGGTCATCGGCGACGCGCTCAGCCCAGGGCCGGCATAGAGCAGCAGAGCGGCAGAGAGCCCGACCAGCAACTGCTTGAACATCGTTGTCTTCCTTTGTTGGGTTGTATATCTATGGGACAGCACAGCAGGCGGTCTGTTCAGTCGAACGGCCAGTCGATGATGTGATTCTGCCACGCTTCGTCATCGACCTGGTCCGGGTAGACCACGCGTCCGGCCACCGAGCGCCCTTCACGGTGGAGCCGGTCGGGGTCGCCGCAGCGGAGCGGGTGCCATGGGGGCAGGGGTTGTCCCTGGGCGAGCAGGCGGTAGGCGCAGGTAGGCGGCAGCCAGTAGAGCTCGGCGAGGCGCTCCGGTGCCAGTGCCACGCAGTCGGCCATGCGCTGGTGGCGGTGGTCGTAGTCGCGACAGCGGCAGGTGGCGCTGTCGAGCAGTTCGCAGGCGATGTCGGTGAAGTAGACGGTGCCGTCCTCTTCGTCCTCGAGCTTGTTCAGACAGCAGATGGCGCAGCCGTCGCAGAGTTGCTCCCACTGCGCCGAACTCATCTCGCTCAGCGGTGTCTTCTCCCACCACGCTTCTCGTGTCATGGGCGAGCAGGGTAGAGCAGTCGACCCGGCGGGGCAACTCTGTTATGTTCGTTCGAACCCTTCCTTGCCAGATTTGGGTCTTGACCATGCGTGTGCTTCTGTTGCTTCTGTTTGCCTTGCTCCCGTCAGTATCTGCCGAGACGCTCTTTGAGTCGGAGCACCACCGCTTCGCCGTCGAACGGGTGGTCGAGGGGTTGGAGCACCCATGGGCGATCGCCTTTCTGCCAGAGGGTGATCTCATGATCACGGAACGGCCAGGCCGATTGCGGTTGGTGCGCGACGGCCGTCTGCTCGATCAGCCGGTGGCTGGGCTGCCGCCGATCCATGTCGAAGGGCAGGGTGGCCTGCTTGATCTGGCCCTGCATCCTGACTTTGCCGAGAATCGCTGGCTCTATTTCAGCTATGCGGCGGCGGTGGCAGGCGGGGTGACCACCCGGGTGGCGCGGGCTCGGCTGATCGACGACCGCCTGCAGGAGGTCGAGGTGCTGTTCACCGCCACCCCGGCCTCGCGCGGTGGGCGTCACTTTGGTTCACGCCTGCTCTTCGATGACGCCGGCTATCTCTACATCACCGTGGGTGATCGCGGCACCATGGCGCGTGCCCAGCGGCTCGATGATCATGCTGGCACGACCATCCGCCTGCACGACGACGGTCGCGTGCCAGCCGACAACCCCTACGTCAACATGCCGAGCGCCCTGCCCGAGATCTACACCTGGGGCAACCGCAACGCGCAGGGGATGGCGCTGCATCCGCAGACGCGGGCGGTGTGGCAGCACGAGCACGGCCCGCGTGGGGGTGACGAGGTCAATCGGATCCACGGCGGGCTCAACTACGGCTGGCCAGTGGTGACCCACGGGGTCGAGTACTCCGGGCGCACCATTGGCCGTGGGCTGACGGAAAAGGAGGGGATGCAGTCGCCGCTCTACCACTGGACTCCGTCGATCGCGCCTTCTGGCATGGTCTTCTACACCGGCGAGCGCTTCCCGCAGTGGCAGGGTCATCTCTTTGTCGGCGCCCTGGCCGGCCGTCATCTGGTCCGCCTGGAGCTGGAGGGTGAGCATGTGGTGCATGAAGAGCGCCTGCTGGAGGCGCTTGGCCTGCGCATCCGTGATGTGCGCCAAGGGCCGGACGACGCGCTCTGGGTGCTGGTCGATCAACCGTCTGCGCCACTGCTTCGCCTGGTCCCGCGGTAGCGTTGCCAATCACCCCCTTCCTGTGTAGTATCAATTCGATTCACTGAGGCAGTGTAAGGGGGGTGAAGTGAACGAAATACCTGATCTGACCGTTGCCACGGGGGCGTCGTTTCATCCGGAGGCCGGCGCGGCCGTGGCGGAACTGGCCAGCCAACTGGGTAGGCTGACACCGGAGACCACGGTTCTCTTCTTTGCCTCGTCTCGCTACGATCTGGATGTGTTGGCGCATGCCTTGCGTGAGCATTTTGCCGACCAGGCCGTGTTGGGCTGCACCACGGCCGGCGAGTTGATTGGTGGCCAAGGCTATGCCGAGGGTGGCCTGGTCGGTGCTGCACTGACCTCGCCGTTGCTCAAGGCTCATGCGGCACTGATCGACAACCTTTCCCAGTATGCCGACAGCCAGGCCGAGACCTTGGCCGCTGATCTGGCTGGGCGGCTGCAGCGCTCGGATCGGCTCGATCCACAACGCCAGTTCGGTCTGCTGCTGATCGACGGTCTGGCGATGCGCGAAGAGGCGGTGGCGGCCTCACTCTTCGATCGCTTCGGCGGGGTTCAGATCATCGGCGGCTCGGCCGGTGACGACCTGCACTTCGAGCGTACCCATGTCTTCCATGAAGGGTGCTTTCACAGCGACAGCGCGCTTTTCAGCCTGTTCGAGTGCGACCTGCCGTTTCAGCTCTTCCGCTTCCAGCACTTTGAACCGACCGATGTGCGCATGGTGATCACCGAGTCGTCGCCCTCCCTGCGCGTGGTCAACGAGATCAACGGCATGCCGGCCACGGAGGCGTATGCCGAGGCGGTCGGCGTGGCTCCGGAGGCGCTCGACGCGGCGATCTTTGCTGCCAACCCCGTCATGTTGCGGGTCGGTGGCGAATGGTACGTTCGCTCCATTCAGAAGGCCAACCCGGATGGTAGTCTGAGCTTCTATTGTGCGATCGATACCGGGCTGGTGCTGACGCTGGGCAAGGGAGGCGATCTGGTCGAAAATATCGCCCAAAGCATGGAAAAACTGCAGACCATGCTGCCTGACCTGCGCTTCGTGCTGGGTTGTGACTGCATCTTCCGGCGTCTCGAACTGGCTCAGCAGGGCCGACTCGATGCTGCCGGCCCCTCGCTGGCGTCGGTCCCGTTCCTGGGCTTCAGTACCTATGGCGAACAGTTCAACGGTCTGCACATCAACCAGACGCTGACGGGCGTCGCCATTGGGGCAGGGCCGCGCTGATGGCGAATAGCGAGGCGCTGGAAGAGCGCATCCGTCTGCTGGAAAGGGATCTGGAGCGTCAGAAGAAGATCAACAAGGCCTTGATGGATCGGGTCGAACATGCGATTGATGGTGCCGGTACCAGCTACGCCCTGTTCGAGCGTAACGTCATTTTGCAGGATGCGGTACGTCAGCGTACTGCCGACCTGGAGCAGGCTAACCAGCATCTGCGTCGACAGCACGAAGAGCTGGAGGAGGCGCGTCGCGAGCTGGAGGTCGCCAGCCAGGCCAAGAGTACCTTTCTGGCCAACATGAGCCATGAGCTGCGAACACCGCTCAATGCAATCATCGGCTATAGCGAGATGCTGATCGAAGATGTCATCGAGCTCGGACTCGAGGGCATGCAGGGCGATCTTGAGAGCATCCAGAAGGCCGGTCGCCACCTGCTTGCCTTGATCAATGACATCCTGGACATCTCCAAGATCGAGGCGGGCAAGATTGAGCTTTTCTATGAGACGTTCGACTTGGTGCACGAGGTGCACGAGGTAACCGAGACGGTGCGACCGATGGTCGATGCG
The DNA here is from genome assembly GCA_007128895.1 of Gammaproteobacteria bacterium. GTDB lineage: Bacteria > Pseudomonadota > Gammaproteobacteria > SKWO01 > SKWO01 > SKWO01. The sequence continues at coordinate 25,597 of SKWO01000016.1, read as the reverse complement.
CGCGGCAACACGCTGCGCGTACTGTATGAGTCCGAGCGTACCGAGATCGAGGCTGACCTGACGAAGGTACGTCAGATCCTCTTCAATCTGCTCAGCAACGCCTCCAAGTTCACTGAAGAGGGCGATATCGCTCTGCGTATCAATGACGGTGATCACGACAGTTATGTGATCAGTGTGCATGACAACGGCATCGGCATGACCCCTGAACAGCAAGAAAAGCTGTTCGAATCGTTCACCCAGGCCGATGCCTCGACCACCCGCAAGTACGGGGGAACCGGCCTTGGCCTGGCCATTAGTCGCCACTTTATCGAAATGATGGGCGGTTCGATTTCGGTCAGCAGTGTGCTGGGGCAGGGTTCCGTCTTCACCGTGGTCTTGCCAGCCTCGCCTCCTCAGAAGGGGGAGATGCCTGCCGAGGAAGCCGAGTCGGCCATTGCGCGTCTGCCTGATCCGCAGGAGACGGGCGGTGCGACCGTACTGGTGATCGACGACGATGCCGTGGTACGCGACCTGCTTACCCGTCAGCTGGAGCGTGAAGGCTATCGGGTGGTGACGGCAGCGGACGGACGCCAGGGGATCGAGCTGGCGCGAGAACTGAAGCCAGACCTGATTACCCTCGACGTCATGATGCCGGGGGTCGACGGCTGGGCTGTTCTTTCGTCACTCAAACACGATCCGGCGTTACGCACCATCCCTGTGGTGATGTTGACCATGCTCAGTGAGCACAACATGGGTTACATGCTGGGCGCGTCTCACTTTCTGACCAAACCGGTCGAACGGGCCGAACTGCTGCGTGTGGTCGGCGACCAGTTGCACGACCACTGCGACTGGCGCCATGCGCCGAGCGATCAACACCAACATGTCACCCCCAGCGGCTGTCACTGTACCATCCTGTTGGTTGAGGATGACGCCACCACGCGCGATATGGTCAAGCGCCAGCTCAATTGCGCTGGAACCACGGTGATCGAGGCATCACATGGTGTCGAGGCGCTGGAGACGCTCAAGGGTGGGATCGGGGTCGATCTGGTCCTGCTTGATCTGATGATGCCGGAGATGGATGGCTTCGAGTTTCTCGACTGCCTGCGAGGTGACCCACGTTGGCGTGACTTGCCGGTGGTGGTGCTGACCGCGCGGGATCTCGATCAGGCCGAGCGCCATTACCTCAAGGAGCGTGTCGAGCACGTGCTGCAGAAGGGGCGGCACAACCGCGAGAAACTGCTCGCGACGCTGCGCAGCCACCTCTCCACCCACTGCAGCTGGGGCTAGCAGCCTGTCGGCGTCAAGTCTGACAGGCTCGCAAGGGTCCCGGTGAGCCGGGACCCTCCTTAGTCATTGCCGTTCAGCGATTGACCCGGTTGGCGATCAGATCGTCGACCACGCTGGGGTCGGCCAGGGTTGAGGTGTCGCCGAGGTTGTCCAGCTCGTTGGCGGCGATCTTGCGCAGGATGCGGCGCATGATCTTGCCGGAACGGGTCTTCGGTAGCCCCGGTGCCCACTGGATCACGTCGGGGGTCGCGATCGGACCGATCTCACTGCGGACCAGCTTGACCAGCGCCTGCTTCAGTTCGTCGCTGGGCTCAGCCCCGCTGACCAGGGTGACGTAGGCGTAGATGCCCTGGCCCTTGATGTCGTGCGGGAAGCCCACTACAGCGGCCTCGGCGACCTGTTCATGCAGCACCAGCGCGCTCTCGACCTCGGCGGTGCCCATGCGGTGTCCGGAGACATTCAGCACGTCGTCCATGCGCCCGGTGATCCAGTAGTAGCCGTCAGCGTCGCGGCGCGCACCGTCGCCGGAGAAGTAGCTCCCCTTGTAGGTGCTGAAGTAGGTCTCGATGAAGCGCGGGTGGTCGCCGTAGACGGTGCGCATCTGGCCCGGCCACGGGCGGGTGATGACCAGTGCGCCCTCGGCCTCGCCCTCCAGCACCTCGCCGGTGGTGGCGTCGACGATCGCCGGCACCACGCCGAAGAAGGGGCGAGTGGCCGAGCCCGGCTTGAGCCGGGTGGCGCCGGGCAGCGGCGTGATCAGGTGGCCACCGGTCTCGGTCTGCCACCAGGTGTCGACGATCGGACAGCGGCCATCACCGACCACCTTGTGGTACCACTCCCACGCCTCCGGGTTGATCGGCTCGCCGACTGAGCCGAGGATGCGCAGCGACTGGCGCGAGGTCTGCTTGACCGGGCCGTCACCCTCGCGCATCAGGGCGCGGATCGCGGTCGGCGCGGTGTAGAAGCTGTTGACCTTGTGCTTGTCGCAGACCTGCCAGAAGCGTGAGGCGTCCGGGTAGCTGGGCACCCCTTCGAACATCAGCGTGGTGGCGCCGTTGGCCAGCGGGCCGTAGAGGATATAGGTGTGGCCGGTGACCCAGCCGACATCGGCGGTGCACCAGTAGACTTCACCTTCCTGGTAGTCGAAGACGTACTTGTGGGTGGCGGCGGCGAAGAGCTGGTAGCCGCCGGTGGTGTGCAGCACCCCCTTCGGCTTGCCGGTCGAGCCGGAGGTGTAGAGGATGAAGAGCGGGTCTTCGGCTTCCATCTCCTCCGGCGGGCAGTCCGGATCGGCGGCGGCCATCAGCTCGTGGTACCAGCCATCACGCTCGTTGTGCCAGGCGATCTCGCCCCCGGTGCGCTTGACCACGATGACGCTGTGTACGTCGGGGCAGTGGGTCAGTGCCTGGTCGGCATTGGCCTTGAGCGGCACCCGCTTGCCGCCGCGCAGCCCCTCGTCGGCAGTGACGACCACGCGGCAGTCGGAGTCGAGGATGCGGTCCTTCAGCGCCTCTGGCGAGAAGCCACCGAAGACCACCGAGTGGATGGCGCCGATGCGCGTGCAGGCGAGCATTGCCACCGCCGCTTCAGGGATCATCGGCATGTAGATGCAGACCCGGTCGCCGCGCTGGACGCCGCGCCCCTTGAGCACGTTGGCGAAGCGGCTGACCTCCGCGTGCAGTGCGCGGTAGGTGATGTGGCGGTCCTCGTTCGGGTCGTCGCCTTCCCAGATGATCGCCGTCTGGTCGCCACGCTGCTCCAGATGGCGGTCGAGGCAGTTGTAGCTGACATTGAGGCGGGCGCCCTCGAACCACTTGATGTAGACATCGCCCTGATAGCTGTAGTCGAGTACCCGGTCCCACGGCTTGAACCAGGTGACGAGATCGTTGGCCATGTCGGCCCAGAAGCCCTCCGGATCATCGACCGAACGCTGGTACATCTGCTGGTACCGGGCCTCGTCGATGTGGGCTCGGGCCTGAATGTCGGCGGGAATCTCGTAGATCTTGTCAGCCATCGTCTCTCTCCGTAGATTGCGTGTGTGGTGAACTGGAATGCTGTCCATTATGCGGGAAGCAGAAATGCCTTCAAGGGCAGGCGCCCATTGACCCCGTGTTCAGCCAGCTGAGCGGCGAAGAGCTCGGCACAGGAGAGGGCGTCACTGAGGGCATCATGGGCACGGTACTGAGGCAGATTATACCGTGTACGCACATTGGCCAAGCGCAGATCGCCGCTGCGAAAGTGCCGGTTGCGGCGATCATACCAGCGCCGAGCCAGGTAACAGGTATCGACCGTGGGTGCGATAAAGCGTCCGCCGAGCAGACGGCGGCAGGCGGTGTCGAGAAAGCCCAGTTCGATTTGGGCGTTGTGGGCGATCAGGACATGGCCGGCCAGGATGGGCAAGAACTCACTGAGGATATCGTGCAATTCGTATCCGGTGGCCGCCTGGTCGTCGGTGATCTGGTGGATCACGGCACTCGATTCGGGAATCGCGCACTGCTGGCGTATCACGCGGTGCCGTGCTGTGGAGAGATCGATGGCCAGCCCACGCATGGCCACCCAGCCGAAGCTGATGATGGTGTCGTGCTGTGGGTCGAGGCCGCTGGTCTCCAGATCAAGGGCGATAAAGGTGGTTTCCCGACAGTCGGAGCGGGTAGGGGGAAAGGGGGTGGCGAGGTAGTCCTGCAAAGGGCCCTCAGTGCACTTGGCGTGCAGGCGTCGGCGCCGATAGTCGAGGCCGAGCAGCCGCTCAAGCATGGTGCCTGCCCAGTGCCGCCTGCAGGGTGGCGATGGCGGAAAAGGCGTCCTTCAGATGACCGCGCTCCGGTGCACTCAGCTCCTCCGGCGGGACAAAGTTGTCCGGCGCTTCACCGCGCTTGATCTGGCTGGCCTGGTGGCGTGCGCGCAGGGTGCCGATGAAGTTGAAGGCGTCTTCCAGCGCCTCGGCACCCTCCCGGCTGATTAGACCGGCGTCGACGGCGGCATGGATGCGCTCGATGGTGCCGATGACTGGCAGCCCGGCGCTCAGGACGTGCACCCGGGCCAGGTTGACCACCGGCAGCAGACCGCGCCGCTTGAGGTCGAGGGTGTTGGCGTGGTCGCCCTCGCCGATCAGGACAAAGTTGCGGAAGAAGCCGAGCGGCGGGCGGTTCTCCAGCGCGGTTTCGCTCAGTGCCGTGAGAAAGCGCTGGCTGGCGCGGATCTGTTGTAGAACTTCGTGCTGCAGGCTGGAGAAGAGGCGCTCATCACCGTGGATCACGCGCAGGTCGAGAAAGTTGACTGCCTGAGCCACGGCGTGGCCATCCGGCTGGGTGATCCAACCGTCGAAGAGGTGCCGCCAGGCCTGCCACGGCTGGCGCCACTGCGGGTTGCTGGCCATGATGCCGCCGGGGCAGTCGTAGTAGCCGCAGGCAGCCAGACCGGAACAGACCGACTCGGCCAGGCGCTTGAACCAGCCGGCGTGGGCGGTCGCGTCGTAGTCATCGGCGAGCAGCAGGGCGTTGTCCTGGTCGGAGTGGACGGTCTGTTCGCGCCGCGCCTGCGAGCCGCCGGCGAGCCATGCCCAGGCGACCGGGGCCGGCCCGAGTTCCTCTTCGGCCAGTTCGATCAGGCGGCGAGTAAGCGCATCGGCGACGGCGGTCACGGCGTGGCCGATCTGCTGCGCACTGGCACCGGCGGCGCAGAGCTGGACCTGCAGCTCGGGCAGTCGACGATGCGCCTTGACCAGCGCAGCGAGGTTGGCAGCCTTGCGCACGGTGTCGACCAGATAGACCGTGTGCGCACTCTGTTGGCGGATCAGGTCACTGGTGGTGATCAGGCCGGCCACACCGCTGCTATCGACCACCGGCAGGTGGTGGATGTGCAGCCGGGTCATGGTCAAGAGGGCCTCGAAGGCCGGTGTCTCACGGCTGACCTTGTGCAGATGGCGGCTCATGATGGTACTGACCGGCTGCTCGGGCGAGACGCCATCGGCGATGCAGCGTGAGCGCAGGTCGCGGTCGGTGACGATACCGGCCAGCCGCCCCTCCTCGACCAGCAGCAGGGCGGAGACCCGCTCGGCGGTCATCTGCCGTGCGGCATCACGGATCGAGCAGTCGGGTGAGGCGGTGACCGGCGAGCGGGTCAACAGGTGGCCAACCGCAACGGTCAACAGGTTGGCGTGATTCTCTCCGGCCTGCTGTCGCTCCAGTGCACGACGCAGACGGTGCTGCAGCGTCCGACTGAAATGCGCCTCCAGGACGGGGTGGTTGCTGCGCCATTGCTGCAGCGTATCGCACGGAAGCAGATAGAAGAGGCTGTCTTCAACCAGCGTGCCATGCAGCGCACCCTGCGGATCGTCGCTGAGGCAGAGGCCGCTGTAGAGATCGCCTTCAGCCAGCTTCTCGACCAGCTTGTCTTCGACGTCACGCAGCTCGACGGCGCCGCGTCGCACAATATAGAGCGCGTGGTCGCTCTGGTCGGCCGGGGGGAAGGGGGTGCCACGGCGCAGATAGCGTACCACCAAGGTGCTGGGTAGGCGGTTCAGGGCGTCGTCATTGAGCTGATCGAACGGCACGACGTGGCTGAGAAAGTCCCGGATCTCCTGTAGTTCGACCTCCATCTGGGGCTCCTCAGTCTCGGATCATCCCATGGCTCAGGGCACCGACATCGGTACGATACCCTGAGCCATGGGGAGAAAAAAGGGGCGGCGGCCACCGGGCCGCCGCCAAGGTTACTGCCATCAGGGTTAGTGGTCGACTGCCTTGCCGGCGCCGCGCGGTACGCGGATGTTCTCGACCATATCCTGGATGTGGGCCGGTGTCGGCTTCGTCATCTTCATGACCAGCAGGGCCACCACCACGTTAATCACCGCACCGATGGTGCCGAAGCCCAGCGGCGAGATGCCGAACAGCCAGTAGTCGGCGTTGTTCGGGAAGAGGTTGGTGCCCGGAATGAACAGGAAGCCCATGTAGATAAAGATGTAGGCCAGGGTGGCGAACAGACCGGCGAGCATGCCGGCGATGGCGCCTTCCTTGTTCATCTGCTTGAAGAAGATACCCATCATCAGTGCCGGGAAGAGCGATGAGGCGGCCAGGCCGAAGGCCAGCGCGACCACCTGCGCCGCGAACCCGGGTGGATTGAGCCCTAGATAACCGGCCAGCAGGATCGCCGCACTCATGGCGATACGACCGGCCAGAAGCTCGGTCTTCTCCGATATCTTGGGCGCGATGATCCCCTTGAGCAGGTCATGGGAGATCGACGAGGAGATGACCAGCAACAGCCCCGCTGCCGTCGAGAGTGCTGCCGCAATACCGCCAGCGGCGACCAGGGCGATGACCCAGTTGGGCAGGTTGGCAATCTCCGGGCTGGCCAGCACCATGATGTCGCGGTTGACCGTCAGTTCATTGCCCTTCCAGCCGTACTGCTCTTCGGCCATCGCGGCGAACTCCCGGTTGCCGTCATTGTAGAACTGGATGCGGCCGTCCTCGTTCTTGTCATTGAAGGTCAGCAGACCGGTGGTCTCCCAGTTGCGCATCCATTGCGGACGGTCTTCATACAGCAGGGTATCTTCGGCGATCGTCTCGGCCGGGTGGATGGTCTTGATCAGGTTGAACATCGCCATGGCACCCACAGCCGGGGCCGTGGTGTAGAGAATGGCGATGAAGACCAGCGCCCAACCGGCCGACTTACGTGCATCGCGCACATTCGGCACGGTGAAGAACCGGACGATGACGTGCGGCAGACCGGCGGTACCCACCATCAGTGCCATGGTCAGCAGGAACATGTTCAGGGTGCCGAAGTTGTTGTTGATGGTGTATTCGGTAAAGCCGATATCCACCAGTACCTGGTCGAGCTTTTGCAGCATGTACATGTCGCTGCCGGTCATGGTCGCGCCCAGACCGATCTGCGGGAAGATCCAGCCGGTCAGTTGTAGCGAGATGAAGACCGCCGGAACGGTATAGGCGAAGATCAGCACCACGTACTGGGCGATCTGGGTGTAGGTGATGCCCTTCATGCCACCGAGCACGGTGTAGCTGAAGACCACGGCCATGCCGACCACCATGCCCCAGAACAGATCCAGCTCCAGGAAGCGGGAGAAGACGATCGCCACACCGGTCATCTGACCGACGATGTAGGTGATCGAGATCACCAGCAGCGAGATGATCGCCACCACGCGGGCCGACTGGGCATAGTAGCGGTCGGCAATGAAGTCCGGCACGGTGAACTTGCCGAACTTGCGCAGGTAGGGGGCCAACAGCAGGGCGAGTAGCACGTAGCCACCGGTCCAGCCCATCAGAAAGGCGCCGCCACTGTAGCCCATGAAGGCGATCATGCCGGCCATGGAAATGAAGGAGGCGGCTGACATCCAGTCGGCTGCCGTGGCCATACCGTTGGCGACCGGGTGGACCCCCTTGCTGGCCACGTAGAACTCACTGGTGGAGCCGGCGCGGGACCAGATAGCGATGCCGAAGTAGAGCGCAAAGGAGGCGCCTACTATCAGCCAGATCATAGTTTGAAGTTCCATTACTCCCCCTTAGTCTTCGTGTACGTCAAATTGCTTGTCGATCTTGTTCATCTTCCAGACATAGAAGAAGATCAAGGCGATAAAGGCGTAAATGGAACCCTGCTGAGCAAACCAGAAGCCCAGTGGATAGCCCCCCAAATGGATGTGGTTGAGTACGTCGGCCAGCAAGATGCCAAAGCCGAACGAGACTACGAACCACACGATCAGGCATCCTACCAGTAGGCGTACATTCGCCTTCCAGTACTCTGCAGCGCTACCTGTTGGTTGCATTGCTCTCTCCTCGTGTTAGTTGTTGTTGCCGTCCTGGCGGGTGGTTCCTGTCTCCATGACAGGGGTCTTCATCGACGAGCCGTGTCGATCGATCGAAGTCGGGGATCACAACTGGTACTCCAGTGCGATCTTGTTCTGTAGTTTGCGGCCTTGACGGAAGGCCTCCTTGAGGATGCGCCGATCCAGCTCGTTGAGCTTGTCCGGATCGAGACGGTTGCTCAAGGGGCGTTTCTCCTTGGCTTGTTGGCGGTGGTTGCGCATGCGCAGTAACTGGATGAACTGATACGCCTCGCACCAGGCATCGACGTCGGCCTGGCGCAGGGCGCCTGCCTCGATCGCCGCACGCAGGCGCCCCTCGGTGTTGGTCTCGCTGATCTGGTGAGCCAAGGCGATCAGGCGGGCGCTGTCGACGAAGGGGGTCAGCCCCTGCAGTTTGAGGTCGAGGGTGTGAGCCTCGTCGCCGCTGGAGCTGAGCTTGAAGGCGCCAAAGAGTCCAAGAGGTGGGCGCATCTGCATCGAATTGGCGGCCAATTGGCGGCGGAAACGGCTGTTGTGCTGCGTCTTCTTCAAGAGTGCCTGACGCAGCGGTTCGATCTCGGCCGCATCTCCGTAGATCGGACGAAAATCGAAGAAGATGGTCGCCTTGAGCAGGTGCTCCGGGGTGCCCTGATCGATCCAGCGCTCGAAACGCGAACGCCACTCCTCCAGGGTCAGGCAGCATTCGGGGTTGCTGGCCATGATGTTGCCGGGACAGAGTGGGAAACCGACCTCGGCGAGCGCCTCGTTGATGCGGCGCGCCATCGGCAGGAGTTCAGCTCGGGCCTGGTCGGCATTGCCGCCCTCGGGCAGATGGATCAGGATGCCGTTGTCCTGATCGGTCTTGAGGGTCTGCTCGCCACGCCCCTCGCTGCCGAAGGCGAGCCAGGTGAAGGGGGTGTCGGGCGTGCCGTGTTCGGCCAGGCAGAGGGTGATGATCCGTTTGGTGACGTGGTCATTCAGTTCGCTGATGATCAGTGTCAACTGATCGACCGAAGCCCCTTGTGCGAGCATTTGGTCGGCCAGATGGTGGGTGTCGCCGACCAGATGTTTGAGGTCGTCGATACTGCCGGCGCGGGTGATCGACTGGTGCAGGCTGACCAGCCCGACCCGCTGCAGCGAGAAGAGGTTGCGTTCGGAGATGACGCCGACCAGCCGCCCCTTGTCGGCGACGCAGATGTGGCCGAAGCCGCGCCGTGCCATCAGGAGCGCGGCCTCATAGGCGAAGGCACCTGGTGGCAGGGTGTGCGGCTCCGGGGTCATCACGTCGCTTAGCGGACTGTCCAGGTCGTACTGGGGCAGGGCGACCCGAGAAAGGACATCGTGCAGGGTGAAGACCCCGAGTGGGTGGCGCTGCTCGTCGGTGACCACCACACTGCCAATTCGCTCCTCATGCATCACGGTCAACGCCTGACGGATCGGTGCTGTGGGCGGTAGGGTAATCGGTTCGCGTGCGATCAGCTCACTCAGACGGGTGTTCAGCGAGGTGTCTTCGGAGACGCGTGTGGCAGAGGCCGCCTGGGCATCGCGCAAGGCGTGGTCGAGCAGGTTGGCGATGCGCCGGGTGCAGAAGTCATGGAAGACCGGGCTCAGCGCCAACAGCCGGTCGAACGATTCGCGATCGAGGTGAAAGCAGAGGGTCTCCTCGACCGCGCGCTGAATCATGTGGACCGGGCGGCGTGCGAGTAGGGCGCCGACCGGGAAGCACTCGCCGGCGACCAGCTCCCAGGCCTCTTCCTCGGAGGTCTCCCCCTGGCTGCTCTCACCACGGATGCGCCCCTGCTTGATGATGAAGAAACGCGAAGCCGGGCCGTCATCAGGGCCGGTGATCACTTCGCCCCGGCTGTAGAAGCCGAGCTGCAGCCGCTTGGCCAGAAACTCGACATGGGCCGGCGCCATCTGCTGGAACGGCGCGTGCTGGGACAGGAAGTCGAGGACGGGCGTGAGCGCTGACTGGTTCATCGTGGGCCGTGAGTCTCTATCAATGCGTTGACAGATAAAAGCACATTCAGTGCCACCCGTGATTTTTCTTGGATGACATATGGTTAATGCATGCTGAAGAATGGATGAGTGGGGCTGGGTTACATTTGGTAACACCTGCTTGTTACCAAATGTAACACTGGTGCAGGAGGTCGGCCGATCGAGTCGGTAAATTGACCACAGGCTAGGCGGAAGGTAAGTTAGCCATCATGAAGTCTGCGAACCGGTTTCTGACAACGGCGTTGCCCCTCTCCTTGGTGACGATGCTGGCGGCCGGGTGTGTCTCGGAGCGCACCCTGCAGCGCCAGCTCGAGCGCGAAGTACGCCAACAGGTGGCGCGCGAGGTGGCGACCCGTGTCGATTCACCGCTGCTGGAGCGGGCGCTGCGTCATGAGCAGGGCTTCTCCGAGCACCGCCATCTGATCGAGTTTCTGCAGCGTGACATCGAGCGCCAGCAGCTCGATGTCGTCGGCCTGGTACGCGCCGCGGCGCCGCTCTGGGGGCAGCACAACGTGCGTGAGCCGACCCCTCTGCAACTGGTGCGCTACCTGGATGACTTCCGTGCCCGCGGCATGGTCGACTTCGATGCTGGCCAGGTGCAGGTCGAGACGGTTGGCGAGGCCGGCTTTCGTCGTCGCCTGCGCGAGGCGATTGTCGCCACTCTGCTGACACCGGGCGACGGCAGTGCCGCCGACCTTTTCGGTTCCACCCGTTTTGAACAGACCGGGGCCGTGCCGCTGCTGGCGGGTCAAGTGCGTGACCAGGACGGTGTCCTGGTACGCTGGGAGTGGCGTGCCGGGCGCTACGCCGACTGGTTGATCGACAACCGGCTGATCATCGATCGCACCCCTGACGGGCGGCCGGTCTACCGGGTCGATATCCCGCTGGAGGAGGGCAACCGTGAGGTGCGCGGGTTGCAGTACGAGGCGCTGGTACGCCGTGCTTCACGCCAGTACGGTATCAGTGAAAGCCTGATCTACTCGATCATTGAGGTGGAGAGCAGCTTCAACCCGTACGCGGTCAGCCCGGCATCGGCCTACGGACTGATGCAGGTGGTGCCGTCGACTGCCGGGCGGGATGTCTATCAGCGCGTCAAGCGCCGTCCGGGGCAGCCGACCCGTGAACGGCTTTTTCAGCCGGACTACAACATCGACATCGGCACCGCCTATCTGACGATCCTGCGCGATGTCTATCTGGTCGATATCCGCGATCCGCGCTCGCGGGAGCTGGCGATGATCTCTGCCTACAACGGTGGGGCCGGTAGTGTGCTGCGCACCTTTCACAGCAATCGGAGCGAGGCGATCCGGCAGATCAACCAGCTGACGCCGGAGCAGCTCTATCAACGGCTGAATCGTGATCACCCCTTCGCCGAAACCCGTCACTACATCTATAAGGTGATGCAGGCACGCCAGCGTTATGATGCGCGCGCAGTGGCATTGAGCGAGTTCGATGGATTAGAATCTCATAACTGATGACACGCATTTTTCAACCAAAGAGGACCGAGTGATGAGCCTTGACGTCAATGGCAACAGCCTTGAAACCACCGATAACGGTTACCTGGTCAACCCGGAGGAGTGGAACGAGCAGGTGGCCGAAGCGATCGCTGCCGCTGACTCGATCAGCCTGACCCAGGAGCACTGGGACGTGGTCAACCACCTGCGCGACGAGTACTTCAACAACGGTCAGCATCAGCCCAACATGCGCAAGCTGCTCAAGGGCATGGAGGAGATCTGGGGTCGCAAGCTCGACTCCAAGGCGCTCTTCGACCTTTTCCCCACCGGTCCGCACAAGCAGGCGGCCAAGGTCGCTGGCCTGCCGGAGCCGAAGGGCAAGGCCGGTTACTGATACCGCGGGCTCTTGATCGAGCCCAGTCTGGCCCGGCGGCGACGGCTTCGCTGCCGGGCCTTTTTGTTCATTGTGTGGGATGAGACATGGGTGCGGCGATCGGTTCCATCTCGGTCTTGCTCTTCGGTACCGCCCTGCTGCTGCTCGGCAATGGTCTGCAAGTCTCGCTGGTCGCGCTGCGCGCCGCGATCGAGGGCTTCCCCCAGCCGATGATCGGCCTGATCATGGCCGGTTACTTCATCGGCTTTGTCATCGGTTCGTACTATGGACCCGCACTGGTACGTCGGGCCGGCCATATCCGTGTCTTTGCCGCGCTCGCCTCGGTCGCTTCGGCGGTCGCTCTGCTGTTGGTGCTGCTGCCCCATCCGTGGGTCTGGTGGCTGCTGCGCATCATCACCGGCTTCTGCTTTGCCGGTCTCTACACCGTGATCGAGAGCTGGCTCAACGAGCGCGCCAGCAACAGCAATCGCGGTGTCGTGCTCTCGTTCTACATGGTGGTCACTCTGGGTGCGCTGGCCGCCGGCCAGCAGCTGCTCGGCCTGGCCAGTCCGGCCAGTTACGAGCTCTTCCTGGTCGTCTCGGTGCTGATCTCGCTCGCCCTGGTCCCGATCACGCTGACCCGAGGCGCCGCACCGATGGTAGTCGAGACCGCGCCGCTTAGCCTGCGCCAGATCTACGCCATCACGCCACTCGGACTGGCCGTCTGCCTCGGCAGCGGTCTGGCCACCGGGGCCTTCTGGGGCCTTCTGGGGCATGGGGGCGATCTACGCCAGCGGGCTTGGGCTCGAGGTCGCCGGGGTGGCCAACTTCATGACCGTCACCGTGCTGGGCGGTATGCTGATGCAGTGGCCGGTCGGCTGGCTCTCCGACCGCTTCGGGCGACTGCCCGTGCTGATGGGGGTGAGCGCTGCGCTGGCCCTATGTGCCACAGCCCTCTTTCTGGTTGACCCGACCAGCCGCTGGCTCTTCTACGGGGTAGCGGCCCTGACCGGTGGTGCACTCTTTCCGATCTATTCGCTCGGCGTGGCCCACGCCAACGACCTGCTCGATGCCGACAACCGCATTCAGGCCGCCAGCAGCCTGCTGCTGGTCTACGGCGTCGGTGCGAGTCTTGGTCCGCCGCTGGCCGGCCTTGCGATGGAGTGGGTAGGTACCGGTGGGCTCTTCGCCTTCTGCGCCGTGGTGGCGCTGTGGCTGCTGCTGCATACCCAGTTGCATCGTCGCCACGCACCGCCGCTGGCCGAAGAGGCGAGCTTTGTGCCGGCCCCCGATACCACCCCCGGCGTGATCTTGCTCGACCCGCGCGTGGAAGTCGAGGCGGTCGATGCGCTGGCGGCCGAGAGCGCCATTGCCCACGGTACGGCGTGCGAAGTGGAGGACGAGAGCGGGGAGGGCGGCGAAGGGCCGCGTGATCAGGGCACGATGTGATAGAATCACCGGCTTTTCCGTGTCCGGGACCCAAAGAGCATGGCGATTGAAGAGATCAATGCGCTCAAACAGCGCATTCGTGACATTGAGGGACGGGTAGCCTCCCTTAGGGGGTATCTTTGACTACGCCGAGAAGCGCGATCGTCTCGATGAAGTCACCCGCGAGCTGGAGCAGCCCGATATCTGGAACAATCCCGAGCGAGCCCAGGAGCTGGGGCGCGAGCGCGTCCGGTTGGAGGAGATCGTTGGTGTCATCGATCGCCTGACCGGAGGCAGTGCTGAGGCGGCTGAGCTGCTTGAGCTGGCTGAGATGGAGGACGACGCCGAGACGGTGGCGGCGGTCATCACCGATCTGGACCGGATGGAGGTCGAGGTCGGCAAGCTCGAATTCCAGCGCATGTTCTCCGGCCCCAACGATGCCAACAGCGCCTTTCTCGATATCCAGGCCGGTGCCGGCGGCACCGAGGCGCAGGACTGGGCCGAGATGCTGCTGCGCATGTACCTGCGCTGGGGCGAGCGCCACGGCTTCAAGACCGAGCTGATGGAGGTCTCCGAGGGCGAGACTGCCGGCATCAAGAGCGCGACGATCCGCTTCGAGGGCGATTATGCCTTCGGTTGGCTGCGCACCGAGACGGGCGTCCACCGGCTGGTGCGCAAGTCGCCGTTCGACTCCGGCAATCGCCGCCATACCTCCTTTACCTCGGTCTTTGTCTCACCGGAGGTCGACGACGATGTCGATATCGAGATCAACCCGGCCGATCTGCGTATCGATACCTACCGCGCCAGTGGTGCCGGTGGTCAGCACGTCAACCGAACCGACTCGGCGGTGCGCATCACCCACCTGCCGACCAACACCGTAGTGCAGTGCCAGACCGATCGTTCACAGCACAAGAACAAGGCGGCGGCGATGAAGCAGCTGCAGTCCAAGCTCTACGAGCTGGAGATGCTCAAGCGCAATGCCGACAAGCAGGCGCTGGAGGAGACCAAGGCCGACGTCGGCTGGGGCAGCCAGATTCGCTCCTACGTACTCGACCAGTCGCGCATCAAGGATCTGCGCACCGGTGTCGAGACCGGAAATCCGCAGGCAGTGCTGGATGGCGATCTCGACGATTTCATCGAGGCGAGCCTCAAGAGTGGTCTTTGAAAAATGAGTGAAAACAATCAGCAACAGGACGAGCATGAACTGATTGCTCAGCGGCGAGCCAAGCTGGCGCAGCTGCGCGATCGCGGGGTCGCCTTTCCCAACGACTTTCGTCGTGATGTCGTGGCCGCCGAGCTGCACGCCCGTTATGGCGAGCTGAGTGATGAGCAGCTCGCGGCCGAGCCGATCCGGGTCAAGATCGCCGGCCGCATGATGACCCGGCGCATCATGGGCAAGGCGGCCTTTGCCCACCTGCAGGATATGTCGGGCAAGATGCAGATCTACGTTCAGCGCGATGCGCTGGCCGAGGGGGAGTATAACGAACACTTCAAGAAGTGGGATCTTGGCGACATCATTGCCGCAGAAGGCGTCCTGTTCAAGACCAAGACCGGCGAGTTGACGGTCCAGGTCGACGCCCTGCGCCTGTTGACCAAGGCGCTGCGCCCGCTGCCGGAGAAGTTCCACGGCCTCTCCGACCAGGAAGCGCGCTATCGCCAGCGCTACCTTGATCTGATCATGAACGAGGTCAGCCGCGAGACCTTCCGTATCCGCGCCGCCACGGTCGACCACATTCGCCGTTTTCTGCTGGCGCGCGACTTCCTTGAGGTCGAGACGCCGATGATGCAGGTGATCCCTGGCGGTGCCACGGCGCGACCCTTCATTACCCACCACAATGCCTTGGACATGAGCCTCTACCTGCGTATCGCGCCGGAGCTCTATCTCAAGCGGCTGGTGGTCGGCGGCTTTGAGCGGGTCTTCGAGATCAACCGCAACTTTCGCAACGAGGGGCTCTCGACCCGCCACAACCCCGAATTCACCATGCTCGAGTTCTATCAGGCCTACAGCGACTACCACGACCTGATGGACCTGACCGAAGAGATGCTGCGCAGCCTCGCGGTCGAGGTGCGCGGCACCGCGCAGTTGAGCTGGCAGGGGATGGCCATCGACTTCGGCAAGCCGTTTGTCCGCTTGACCTTGAAGGAGGCCGTCTGCCACTACAATCCGCAGATGACCCCGGACGATCTGGATGACCTCGAACGGCTGCGCGGAGTTGCCGGGGAGGCGGGGGTGCAGGTCAAGCCTGCCTGGGGACTGGGCAAGCTGCAGCTGGAGCTCTTCGAGGCAACGGTCGAGGAGAAGCT
This sequence comes from Gammaproteobacteria bacterium, assembly GCA_007128895.1. Classification (GTDB taxonomy): domain Bacteria; phylum Pseudomonadota; class Gammaproteobacteria; order SKWO01; family SKWO01; genus SKWO01. The sequence goes on along the minus strand of SKWO01000016.1, from coordinate 9,987 downwards.
GCTCGACCCCACCTTCATCACCGCCTATCCCACCGAGGTCTCACCGCTGGCACGCCGCAACGACAGCGATCCGAGCGTGACCGACCGTTTCGAGCTCTTCATCGGCGGGCGTGAGATCGCCAATGGCTTCTCCGAGCTCAACGATCCGGAGGACCAGGCCGAGCGCTTCCGTCGTCAGGTCGAGGAGAAGGAGGCCGGTGACGACGAGGCGATGCACTTCGACGAGGATTACATCACCGCGCTGGAGCACGGCATGCCGCCGACCGCCGGGGAGGGGATAGGCATCGACCGTCTGGTCATGCTGCTGACCGATGCGGCCTCGATCCGCGATGTGTTGCTCTTCCCGCACATGCGTCACAAGGGATAAGCTGTGTGGGGCGCATGCACCCCACGGATCAACTCATCAAGGTCTTCTGCACTTCCTTGATCTGCTCGGCCGACTCGTCCATGTCGATGACGCCGATCTCAGTGTCCAGACCGAGGCGGGCAAAGGCCGGTACCGTACCCCAGTCGACCTCAGCCAGGGGGTGGTCTGTGCCCGCATAGCTCTGCAGATTGGCGACGATCACGATGTCGAGCAGATCGGGCGGACCGTCATGGCGACGCTGGTGGCTCTCGTGGCCAGCAGCCACGGCGATCATCTCATGGGGAAAGTGCCACGTCGTGAGGATGCGTTCACCGATCCGACAGTGCAGCGAGCGGATCACCTGGTCAAGCAGTCGCTCATCATCCAGCAGTTCAGGCACCTCTTCGGCGCGGGTCAGGATCGGCAGTGCGCCGATGTCGTGAATCAGGCCGGCCAGCATCGCCTGATCCGGTGGCACGGCGGTATGTTGTTGGGCCAGATAGTGGCTGATCGCCGCCACCAGCGTTGAGTGCTGCCAGATCGCGTGCAGTCGGGTATCGGTCGCTTCTGAGGTGGCCTGAAACATCTGCTGCATCACCAGTCCGGTGACGATGTCACGCACCATCTTCTGACCCATGCGCATGATCGCCACCTGGACCGAGTCGATGTGGATGACCCCGCGCATCAAGGGGCTGTTGGCCACCTGGATCAGACGGGCAGAGAGGGCTGGGTCGGTGTTGACGATGTCAGCAATGTCGCTGACGGAGGAGTCCTCGCGGTCGACCACATGGCGCACACGCAGGGCCACTTCGGGCAAGGTCGGCAGGACCAGTGCGCCACGCTCGAGCTCGCCGATCAGTTCATCGTAAAACCGCTGTTCAATCGGGTTGTTCATGATGTGGCGCCTCCTTCCTCGGCCAGTGGGTAGGGCAGCTCGAGCAGACGCAGCGGGCTGGCGCCTCCCTCGATGCCGATCTCCCCATGTGCCACAGCACTGTCATCGATGACGACGAGCAGCTCGCAGCCCCCTTCCGGCAGGTCGACGGCGGTGACAACGTGGCCGGCCCCCTGCAGGCTGGTGCTGCCGCTGCTGCTCAGCTCGCTGCCGGCGACCGGGGCGGTGCCATCGAGGCCGGCGCGGTACATGCGTCGCTTGAGTTTGCCGAGATACTGCATGCGGGCGACCACCTCCTGGCCCGTATAGCAGCCCTTGGTAAAACCGATGCCGGCGAGCCGATCGAGATTGAGCATCTGTGGCACGAAGCGCTCGCTGTTGGCCGGATCGATACTGGGCAGGCCGGCGCGGATATCGAGCAGGGTGGCCAGTGCTTCGGGCGCCTCACAGCAGCCCGCCTCGACCAGCTTGGCCTTGAGCGCGGTCAGCACATCGGGTGCCGCGATCAGCTCAAAGCGCGGTACGGCGTCGGGCAGACGCATCAGCGTGATACCGTTGTGCTGCAGACAGCCGTCAGGGGCGTCGGGCAGGACCGTGTCGAGCACGGCCGCCAGATGTGCCTCGGCACGGGGGCCGGCCACCTGCAGCAGCCCGTCATCACTCGGCTCAAGAACGACCTGGGCACGCAGCACATACATGCGCAGTCGCTTGAGGATCGGCTCGGCCAGCGCCTCGGGCAAGTGGAAGGCGATCCCGTCTGCCCGTTGCCACAGCCGCATCAGTACCAGCGCCCGGCCCTTGGCTGTGCACCAGGTGCCGAGCCGGTGGTGACCGCCGTCGAGTTCACGCAGGTCGCAGGTCAGTTGCCCCTGCAGAAAACTCATCGCATCGCTGCCGGTGACGTGGACCACCCGCTGCCTCGGCAGGGCTACCAGCACGGCCTCCGTGCCGTACGCTTCCATCTGTTTGGTTTCCAGCATTATTGGCTGCCTTTCCATCGCATGACCGTGCCCCCCTGCATACTCCATGATAAACCATTTGAGGCTTCATCACGATGGGCCGCATAGGCTAGAATGGCCGAACCATGTCTCCACCGCGTGCCCAGCCGGTCTTTCTCAACCTGTGGCGGATCCACTTTCCGCTGCCGGCGCTGCTTTCGATCGGCCATCGGCTGGCCGGTGCGCTGCTGGTCGTGGCGCTGTGGCCGGCCCTCTGGCTGCTCGACCGCTCCCTGCGCGACCCGGCCGGATTCGAACAGGTCGTGGGACTGCTCGCCACTTGGCCGGTGCGGCTGTTGCTCTGGCTCATGCTCTGGCTGCTGGCCCACCACCTCCTCGCCGGCCTGCGCTACCTGCTGCTCGATCTGGACATCGCCGTCGAACGCCAGCAGGCGCGCCTGACCGCCGGGATGGTCTTCATCGCCGGCGCGATCGTGGCGGCCGTCGCCGCGTGGGGGCTGTTGCCATGAGTGGGCGCCATTTAGCTGGACTGCGTGGCTGGCTGTGGCAGCGGCTGACGGCGCTCTATCTGCTGGTCTATCTGCTGCTGGCTGCCGTGGTGTTGTGGCGTGCCGAGATCCGCGACCACGCCGACTGGGTCGCCCTGCTGGGCCAGCCGGCAGTCAGTGTGGCCACGGCGCTGGGTCTGGCGGCCGTGCTGCTGCACGGCTGGATCGGCCTGCGCGATATCGTCATCGACTATGTGCGCCCGGCCCCGCTGCGCCTGCTGGTCCACGGGGCTGTCCTGCTCAGCCTACTGCTGCTGGCAGCCTGGAGCGGGCTGATCCTGGTGAGGCTGCACGCATGACGGTGGTGCATCGTCGCTTCGATGTCCTGGTCATTGGCGCCGGTGGCGGCGGGCTGCGCGCCGCGCTGCAACTGGCCAGCCAGGAGGCGCGGGTGGCGGTGGTCTCCAAGGTCTTTCCCACCCGATCCCACACCGTGGCCGCTCAGGGCGGGGTCAATGCCGCGCTGGCCAACGTGACACCGGACAACTGGCAGTGGCACCTCTACGACACGGTCAAGGGCAGCGACTGGCTGGGCGATCAGGACGCCATCGAGTACATGTGTCGTACCGCCGCCGAGCGGGTCATCGAGCTGGAGCACTACGGGGTACCCTTTTCACGCCTCGACGACGGGCGTATCTATCAACGCCCCTTCGGCGGCCAGAGCCAGCACTTCGGCGGCGCCCAGGCAGCACGTACCTGCGCCGCTGCCGACCGCACCGGCCACGCCATCCTGCACACCCTCTATCAGCAGAACATTCGTTGTCGCACGACCTTCTTCGACGAGTACTTTGCCCTCGACCTGATTCAGGATGAAGAGGGCCATGTGCTGGGGGCGGTCACGCTGGAGATCGCCACCGGTGATGTGGTCGTGATCGAGGCGCGCGCGACGCTGTTGGCAACCGGTGGGGCAGGGCAGCTCTATCGCACCAACACCAATGCCAGAATCAATACCGGCGACGGTCTGGCGATGGCGCTGCGCGCCGGCCTGCCGTTGCAGGACATGGAGTTCTTCCAGTTTCATCCCACCGGTATCGCCGGCAAGGGGATGCTGATCAGCGAGGCGGTGCGCGGCGAGGGTGGCTATCTGGTCAATGGTGACGGCGAGCGTTTCATGTCGCGCTACGCCCCCAAGGCGCACGATCTGGCCAGCCGCGACGTGGTCAGCCGGGCGATCTATACCGAGGTGCAGGAAGGGCGCGGCTGCGGGACCGAACGCGACCACGTGCAGCTGCATATCAGCCACCTTGGAGAGGCCGCCATTGCCGAACGGCTACCGGGCATCCGCGAGATGTGCCAGACCTTTCTCGGCATCGACCCGGCTGCGTCGCCGATCCCGGTCTACCCGACCGCCCACTACATGATGGGCGGTATTCCAACCAGTCGTGATGCCCGCGTGGTGGTACCCGCCGGCAGCGGAGAGGAGGCGGTGCCGGGGTTGTGGGCCGCCGGTGAGTGCGCCTGCGTCTCGGTGCATGGTGCCAACCGGCTCGGCGGCAACTCCCTGCTCGACATCATCGTTTTTGGTCGCGCCGCCGCCGACGACATTGAGCGCTGGCTGCAAGAGGCCCCCTACCACCGGCCGCTGCCGGAGGCGGCAGTGGCGCGCAGCCTGCAGCGGCTGGAGGCACTGGAGCAGGACGACGACGGTGAGCGGCCGGCCGAGCTACGCAAGGCGATTCAGGCCACCATGGAGCAGTATTGCGGTGTCTTTCGAACCGAGGCCAAGCTGCAGGAGGGGCTGGCGCAGGTTCAGGCGCTGGCGCAACGCAGCCTCAAGCTGCGACTGAGCGACCGCTCGCGTATCTTCAACATTGAACGCATCGAGGCATTGGAAACGCAGAATCTGGCCGCCCTGGCCTGTGCCACGGTGGCCAGCGCACTGGCGCGGACCGAGAGCCGTGGTGCCCATTCTCGGGTCGACCATCCCGAGCGGGACGATGCCCAGTGGCTGCGCCACACCCTCTACTTTCACCAACCGGCCCGGCTCGAGTACAAGCCGGTCAAGCTGCGCCCGTTGACGGCCGAACCGATTCCACCGGTGGAGCGGATCTACTGATGCGCTTTTCGATCTACCGCTACCAGCCGGAGTCGGGGGATGCGCCGTCCATGCAGCCGTTCGAGCTGGCCGTGCGTCCGGGCATGATGCTGCGCGAGGCGCTGCTGGCCCTGCGCGACACCGACCCGACCCTGGCCTTTCGCCACTCCTGCGGCGAGGGGGTCTGCGGTTCCGATGCGATGAATGTGAACGGCCGCAACGTGCTGGCCTGTACCACCCCGGTCGACGGGCTGAAGGAGCCGGTCCAGATTCGCCCCTTGCCCGGCATGCCGGTGGTGCGTGACCTGATCGTCGACATGGAGCCCTTCTTTCGCCAGTACCGGGCCATCCAGCCCTATCTGCAGGTCAACGATCCTCTGCCTGAGAGCGAACAGCGCCAGAGCCCGACCGAACGCCAGCGGCTCGATGGCCTCTACGAGTGCATCCTGTGCGGCTGTTGCAGCACGGCCTGCCCGTCGTTCTGGTGGAACCCGGACAAGTTCCTCGGCCCGGCGGCACTGCTGCAGGCGTGGCGCTTTCTCGCCGACAGCCGCGACCAGGGCAGGGAGGCGCGGCTCGACTTTCTCGAAGGACCCTTTCGCCTCTTTCGCTGCCACTCGATCATGAACTGCGTCGAGGTCTGTCCCAAGGGGCTCAACCCGACCCGCACCATCGGCCTGATTCGCCAAATGATGCTCAGGGAGATGGGGTGAGCGATCCGCGTCTGCGCTGGCAGTGCCGTCGTGGAATGCTCGAACTCGACCTGCTGCTGGAGCCGTTCCTCGCCCAAGGTGGCGCCGAGGGGCCATACGCTCACGCCTTCAGGCGCCTGCTGGATGAGCCGGATGGGCAGCTCTACCGCTGGCTGGTTCTGGCCGAGCCGCCGACCGAGCCGGAGTATATCGATGTCATCGCCGCGATACGCCGCGCCACTGTGGCTTGAACCGCAGCCATCGCGCCGCCTCGGTGGCCTGTTGATTCTGCTCCACCTGATCGCCGCGCTCGCCCTCTTCGCCACCGGGCTGTCCGCCGGGTTCACCGGGGCGCTGGCCGGGCTGCTCCTGCTCTCGCTGGGCTACAGCCTGTCGCTGCATGCGCGCTGGATCACACCGCCGGGCTGGCTGGCGACCCGGCGCATCGAGAGCCTGCTGTGGGACAGCGAGGGGCGCTGGCAGCTGACCCTGGCCGATGGCAGCCAGCACGACGCCACGCTGCAGCGTGACTACTACCTCCACCCAGGGCTGCTGCTGCTCAATTTCGCCGGTGATCGCGATCGCCGACTCACCTTGGTGCTTCTGCCCGATAGCCTGCCTCCTGAGGTGCATCGCCAGCTACGGGTGCGGCTGCGTGTCGAAGGGACGGGTTGAATCCGGTTGGCGGCTTGGTTAGGGTGAAAAAGAAGCCTTGCCACGAGAGGAGCCACCCGATGTCCCTGCCACGTCCCTGTCGCCTGCTGCTGCTTGCCGCAGCCCTGGCCACCGCCTTGATGGCCCCCTCGGTCGCAGCCCGGGTACCGGCCGATATCCTGGTGGTTGGCCAGATTGCCGAGCCGCGCTCGATGGACCCGCACACGGTCACCGCGGTGAATGATTTCCGTATCCTGGTCAACCTCTACGACGGGCTGGTGCGCTATGCCGACGGCTCGCTCGAGGTCGAGCCGGCCCTGGCCACGGCGTGGACCATCAGTGAAGACGGCCTGACCTATACCTTTCAGCTGCGCGAGGGGGTCGCGTTTCACGACGGTACGCCGTTTGATGCCGAGGCGGTTGTCTTCAACTTCCAGCGCATGCTCGATCCCGACCACCCGTACCACGATACCGGACCGTTCCCGCTCGCCTTCTTCTTCAGCGCCATACGCGAGGTCGAGGCGCTCGATAGCCATCAGGTGCGCTTTCGCCTGGATGAGCCCTTTGCACCGCTGCTCTCCAACCTGGCCTATCCGACCGGCCTGATCGTCTCGCCCAGCGCCGTTCAGCAGCACGGGCGCGACTACGCCCGCCATCCGTCCGGTACCGGGCCGTACCGCTTCGCCCGCTGGCAGACCAATCGACAGGTCGCCTTGCAGCGCAACGACGCCTACTGGGACGGCGCGCCCGCGCTGGCCGGGGTCGTCTTCCGTCCGATCACCGACGCCAATGCACGGGTCACCGAGATGCTGGGAGGCGGCCTTGATCTGATGGTCGAGGTGCCGCCGGACAATCTGGCCCTGTTTCAGGAGGCCCCCGACTTTGTCGTCCACGAGCAGGCCGGCCCCCACCTCTGGTTTCTGATCCTGAACACCCGCGAAGGCCCCTTTGTCGACCGGCGCGTACGTCAGGCGGTCAACTACGCGATCGACAAGCGGGCCCTGGTCGAGGACGTGCTGCAGGGGACGGCCACCATCGCTGCCGGTCCCACGCCCGCGGCCTTCGAGTGGGCCTACAACCCGGAGCTGTCGCCGTACCCGTACGACCCGGAGCGCGCCCGTGAGCTGCTCGCCGAGGCGGGGTTGGGGGAGGGGGTGCAGGTTACCTTCTACGTCACCGAAGGCGGCTCCGGCATGCTCGATCCGATTCCGATGGGCACGGCGATCCAAGCCGATCTGCGGGCGGTCGGTATCGATGCACGCATCGAGACCTACGAGTGGAATACCTACCTCGGGCGGGTCAATCCGGGGCTCGAGGGCAAGGCCGACATGGCCCAGATGGCGTGGATGACCAACGACCCCGACACGCTACCGTTTCTGGCCCTCAGGAGCGACGCCTGGCCGGAGCACGACGGTTTCAACTCCGGCTACTACAGCAACCCGCAGGTCGATGCCCTGCTCGAGCGGGCGCGGGTCAGTACCGACCAGGAGGAGCGTGCCGCGCTCTATCGGGAGATGCAGATGATCGTCCATGAGGACGCGCCGTGGGCCTTTATTGCCAGCTGGAAGCAGAATGCTGTCACGACCAACCGAGTAGACAACTTCCGTTTGCAGCCCAGCTTCCTGCTCGATCTGCACCGCGTCGACAAGCGCTAGAATTGCCGATCAGTCAACATAGGGGCCGTGTTGCCACACCGGTTGACGGTGCGGCTTGCCGTGGCAGTAGAGGATGCGGCTGCCGGCGCTGCCGCTGATCTCGACGTTGGTCGCCCGGCGCTGCTTCTGCGCGAAGAGGAGGGTCGACTCGCCGAGCCCGACCGGCTGGCCATCGACCGCTCCGTCACCCTGTGCGACGTAGACGATCGCCTGATGGCCATCGGGTAGCGTGACCTCCATGCGCCCGGAGTGCAGAAAGTGGAGGTCGTGGTAGCCGACGGCGGTCTGCAGCGTGATCGGTGAACGCTCACCGACGATGGTGGTAATGCGCCCGACCTCGTTGATGCGAAAGGGCAGGTCTGCGGCATCGGCCTGCTGCCAGCTCGGCGCCATCCCCTTGTGGTCGGCAGGCAGATTGATCCACAGCTGGATGCCGCGGCTGACCCCCTCACGCGCCGGCATCTCGGAGTGGATCAGGCCGCTGCCGGCAGTGAAGCGCTGTGCGCCGCCGGCCTCGACCGTGGCGTGGTTGCCGAGGTTGTCGCGGTGCTCGATGGCGCCGCTGAAGAGGTAGGTGATCGCCTCGAAGCCGCGGTGGGGGTGGTCGGGAAAGCCGCTGTCAGGCGATAGGGTGAAATCGTCCCACAGCACAAAGGGGTCGTGGTAGCGCAGCCCGGCGACCGGAAAGAGACGGCGGACGGTCACCCCGTCGCCTTCATGCATCGGCACGGCAGGGTGGTGGATCGCTGTGTGTTGCTTGTCTGTCTTCATAACCATCTATGACGGTGCGAGTTCTGGCAGGTTCCCTTGACTCACGTCAAGGTCATGCGGGCCATTCTGCCCTGTAATGGCCATCATGGCCACGATACCTCTGCAAGAGCCGCACAGACGCGGCGCCGATCCGCACGGCTTCGCCCTGCTCGCGCTCGGCTTTCGCCCCTTCTTTCTATTGGCCGGGCTCTTCGCCGCACTGGCGCTGCCGTTGTGGCTGCTGACGCTCTCCGCCCACGTGCCGCTGCCGCCCTATTACGGCGCCCTCTGGCATGCCCACGAGATGCTCTTCGGCTTTGCCGTTGCGGTCGTCGCCGGCTTTCTATTGACGGCAACACGCAACTGGACCGGCATCCAGACCCTGCAAGGGAGCCCACTGGCCGCACTGGCGCTGCTCTGGGTGGCGGCGCGGCTACTTGTTTGGCTGCCGCTGCCCGGCGCGCTGATCGCTGCGGTCGACCTCGCCTTTCTGCCGCTGCTGGCCCTCGCCCTGGCGGTGCCGGTGACACGGGCCAGACAGTGGCACAACCTCCTCTTCACCCCGATCCTGCTGCTGATGGCGCTGGCCAACGGGCTGATCCATCTGGAGCTGCTGGGCGGCCCGGCGGTTGCGGAGCGTGGTCTGCAGATAATGGTCGTACTGATGTTGGTGTTGCTGGCGCTGATGGGAGGGCGGGTGATCCCGTTCTTCATCGAGCGCGCCGTGCCCGGGAGCACCGTACGACGCTTCCGGCTGCTGGAGTGGGGTGTGCACGCCTCTCTGTGGGCGCTGCTGGTGGCCATCATCTGGCCGGGGGGCGGGCAGTGGGCCACCGTGGCGGCCGGTGCCGCAGCGTTGCTGCACGCGCTCAGGCTCGCCGGTTGGAGTTGTCTCGGCCTGTGGCGGGTGCCGATGCTCTGGATCCTCTGGCTCGGCTACGGCTGGATCGTCGTCGGGCTCGCGCTCTACGCCGCCGGTCTGGCGGGGGCGGCGCTGCACGCCTGGACTGCCGGCGGCATCGGCGCACTGACGCTGGGGATGATGGCGCGCGTCGCGCTGGGCCATACCGGCCGCCTGATCGAGCCGGCACGGCTCACCGTCGCGGCCTTCGCCCTGATCAACCTGGCCGTACTGCTGCGTGTTGCGGGGCCGCTGCTGCTGCCCGAGCACTACCTCCTCTGGATGCAGCTCTCCGGCCTGCTCTGGGCGACCGCCTTTCTGCTCTTTTCGCTGGTCTACGCCCCGATCCTCTGGCGCCCACGCATCGACGGGCGCGACGGCTAACGGCTGCTTTGTTGCGCTGCCGGAAGACATGAACCTTCCCGGCTGGGTAATCCCCCCATTTTTAGCAGTGCTCAGAAGTAGAGCCTAGGCCACGAGTGCCAACTTCTGTTTTGGGGTGATTACCTTCCCGTGCAAAGTCGGTTCTTATTGCCAATCAGGATCCATGGG
>SKWO01000076.1 GCA_007128895.1 Gammaproteobacteria bacterium | reverse complement strand
TGGTGCAGGGCGATCATTGGGCTCGCAGCCGGATACTGAACCGCACGTGGAGCAGCAGCCCCAGGGCGATGGCCGCCAGGATCCAGCTGCCAAGGTAGAGCAGGCTGATGCCGGACAGGGTCTGGTAGCTATTGAAAAAACTCACACGGATCAGCTCGACCCCGTGCAAGACCGGGTTGTAGAGCAGATAGGCCTGAATCGAGTGCGGCAGCATTTGCACCGGAAACATGGCCCCGGAGAGGATAAAGAGTGGGAACATGGTGATATTGATGATTTTGCCGATCTCGGGCACCAGCTCGGCAGCGACCGAGGCGACCAGCCCACAACCGAACCCGAGCAGCCAGATGGCGAGCCATAACGCCATCGCACCAAGCGGATCGCCGGGAATTACGTCATACCCGAACAGAGAGGCGCCTGCCAACAGGATCAAGAGTACGATGGTCTGCAGCACCCCTTCGAGGAAGGCGCGCACCAGCAGTGGATCGACCGGCTTGACCTGCCGGTAGGCAAAGAGCCCTCGATTGGCCGAGATGGCTCCAAGCGCGCGGGTAATGCCGTTACGAAAGAGGAAGAAACTGACCAAGCCGATGATCAGCCAGGGGATGAACTCGACATTGTGCAGTACGCGTATGCGCCCCATCAGTTCACGGATGGCTACAAAGAAGACCACAAAGGCCAGGGGCTCAAGCAGCATCCAGAACCAGGCAAACCGGGTGGCGGTTAGCCTGGCCATGGCTTCGCGCAGAAAGAGCGCCATCCAGACGCTACGGGTGATCTGCCAGTGCGTGCGTGCGGTGGAACTCACAGGTCGAGTACCACCTTGGCGGCAATGGCAATCTGGTAAAGGATCTGACTCAAGGTGCTGGCCAGTTGCAGGTTCTTGGTCGGCACCGCCGGCAAGACCAGAATCTCGTCGCCAGGACGCAGGGCCACCTCTGCCGCCGGACGCACCTCACCGTTCTTGCGCACGACCAGAACGCGCTGACGATCGGCCTGCCGGGTATAGCCTCCCGCCGCTTCAATGTAGTCTTTGTAGCCGCGCCCCTGCGTAAAGACAGCAGATTGCGGCACCAGTACTTCGCCGCTGATCAAGAGCGAGTCGGAACGCTCGGGAATGGTGATGACATCCCCGTCTTGCAGGCGAATATCGATAATCCGATCGCTGTGCGAGACCACCATGCGTCCGGTCGGCTCAACCTGGGAGGCACGCTCGACAAAGCGGGCAATCAGCTCTGCTTCTCGGACGCGAATCTGCGCCTCTTCCCCGGTTGCTGATGAGGCTGCCAGGTAAGTGGTTTCGAGTCGCCGCAGGCTCTCTTCCAGGGAGTGGCGCTGGCGCTCTGCGACGCTCTTGCGGCGCACCGAGATACTCTGAACATCCGTCAAATCGGCCGGTACGGCTATGTTGTCCAGCAGCTCGTGCAGACGCGTATCCCGCGGCACCACGAAGCGGGAGGGACCGTAAAAACTGCCCTCAACCTGCACCACTATGCTCTCCGGGCGCTGATCGATACTGAAGACCAGGTGGTCGCCATCCTGCAGTTCGGCCCCCGCTAGCGCCTCAAGGGTGTGATAACGGGCCAATGGGCCGGTAGCACGATTGCCTTGCAACAGGACATGGGAGGTGCCTGCCTTGGGACGCACCAGCTCCAGCAGCGCCTGTCCTTCTCGCGCATCGGGAAGCAGTTCGTAGCGGTGGCTTCGTTCAACGTCGCCTGTGACGGTTACGGCAGGGCCGCGCGGCCCCACTACCACGGTATCGCCTTCACGGAACTGCGGGCGCGGCAGTTCTCCATCGAGCAGGAAGCGGTAGAGGTCAGCCTGGGCCAAGGTAGCGCCGTTGCGTACCACCCGGATGTCTCGATAGCTGCCCAGTGCTTCATCAATGCCGCCAGCCTGGTCAAGGAAGTAAAGAATGGCATCGTTGGGCGTTCCCGCGTAGCGCCCGGGATTGTTCACAAAGCCGGTGACAAAAACGGCAACCGGTTGCACCCCTTGCAGACTGGTATAAACGTGCACATTCTCCGGATAAATCGTGCGCACCGCCGCACGCACACGGGCATCCAGCTGACTGTGAGTGACTCCCTGAACGTTGACCGGGCCAACAGCCGGAATGAAGAGATTACCCTGCGCATCCACGGTCATGACCCGATCAAGGTCGAGGGCTCCCCAAATGCGCAGCGTCACCCGGTCACCGGGCACAATGCGATAGTCGGGATTAAGGTCGTCGGCTCGCACGCCACTGAACCCACCGGCAAAGAGTTGCGCACCGAAGTTGGGCACCTCCCCCGCTGGATGGCCGATGCGCGCGGTGTTCGGCGGCCCTTGCCGATAGCCTGCTGCCGTGCGCCAATCACTGCGCGGTGGCATGGGTATTTCGGCCGTGACCGCATCGATACGCTGATCGACGGGCAGATCCCCTCCAAGACCGACGGCCGAGACTGACCAGGCAGTAGCCAAAAGCACGGAGCCAAACAGATACCTTACCCCATTCATGAGTAGCCCCCTTCAGAGATCACACGGATAACTGGCCGAACCTTGTCCCATTGCTCGGCATCGCGCTGACAGAAGACCCACAGACCAGATGCCGCCTCGGCCCCCTGTAGCACGACCTGGCGACAGACGCGCCCTGAGGCTGCATCATAGGCAGCCTCCACTGTCATCCGAACGCCTTCTCCCCACGGCGTGGTAACGAAATGGGCCTGCACACCGGCTTCGGCATTGGTTAGAAAAGCCGCCACCTTGGGGGGCACAACCCCATTCGCCTGCCGCCCCCCTTCATCCGGGGCCTTGGCCATCAGGCCACAGCCTGACAGCAGCAGCATTGATGCCACACTCAACCATGCGTATCTCATCTGTAAAAATATCCATGCTGAATAACCGAAGAATAGCGTTCAGGCACGCTACCGCCACTGCCTGAATCCAGTCGATTCAGGACCCCCACCCTGCCTGAGATCGACATCACATCTTAATTACCCTGAAAGCAACCACGCAAGCTGCGACCGCATACCCAATTCGGCTCTTCATCATATTAAGTGGATTTAATCATGGATCCCACCGGGCTTCCGATCAGATAGATCATACCGATGAACGTCTCATCATTGCGGTATCCACGCGCCCTGGCCCGAGCTGCCTGGAATAGGCTGTTCATCCCTTCCAGTCGTGCATTGGTGTAGGTGGAGGTCCAGCGTTGAACCACTCGATCAGCGTGCTTTTCCAACGTCTGGAGCGCCTTTCTGACCGGCTCAAGCCTTGGGGTCTGTCCGACCAGCGCTCTGGCGTAGTGAATGAAGTGTGTGATGCGCCACTTGGCTGCTCGTGTCCCCTTGGCTTGGCGAATCCAAGCTAGTTTTTCCTTGATCCGCCAAGCGGTGGCAGTATCAAGCCCTTGCTTGACCATCTCGGCGATGGCAACGACCTGATTATCGGTCAGGTTGTCGGTCGTGCCCCGCTTGAGTACCGCCCAGCGCAGATGGTTGGGAAGCGGCTTTTCGCGCCCTTCGAGCTTGCGCACCTCGTCGACCGAACGGGTGAAGGTCTGCACGATGTGAAACCAGTCGACCGTCACCGAGGCGTTGGGCAGCTCCTTGGCGATGCCACTAAGGAAGGCAGGCGACATGTCACAGACTACTTCCACGATCTGTTTCGGGTCACCGCCATGGTGTATCAGAAACTCGTTGAACTGGCGCAAGGTCTCCTTGCCTCGACCGGGTACGGCAAAGAGGACCGGCTCCTTGCGGCGAGCCATGTCGATGAAGACGGTCACGTAGTTGTGCCCTCGTTTGGAGGCGGTCTCGTCCAGCCCGATCGCTTGCACAGCGGAGAGGTCGAATCCGGCGATGGCTTGCGCGATGTAGTGCTTGACGATGCGCCACAGCCGGGTGTCGGTGATCTCCATCAGGCGGGCCGCAGCCAGTACCGGCATCTCACGCACCAAAGCCATGGCCGCCTGTTCAAAGAGCAGCGTAAAGGCACTGCCTTCGCGTGCCCACGGCACCTCGATCAGGCGCACCCCGTGCTTGGAACACTTGGTGCGCGGAACACGGGCAGTGATGTAACAGTGGTGCTGGAAGAAACTCAGGTGGCGCCAGCGCTTCTCGACAAAGTCGTGCGCCGCACACAGCTCACCGCACTCAGGGCAGGGGTAGCGGGTACCACGCTCAGCCTTCACCTCAAGGTGCAGCTCATGCGGCTGTTTGTCTGTGTCCAACCGCTGCTCCACTAGCTTCCACGGGTGCTGAATGCCGATGCCAAGAAGGAGAATCTGATTGCCGTCCATCGCGTTCACCTGTACCGTTCGAATCAGACCTACAGAGTGTCAGGGTTTGCTGGACGATTCCACTCGGCATGACGAGGAGCCCCCAATTCTGTCAACCCGAACTTACAATTTGAACGATTGGGCATGCTATAATTTACAAGGGCATCACAGCGCCTCACACCGATAACCACAATACATTAAAAATAAGCACAACGCCCTAAACCAGCACTGGTTAACACAGAATGACATCTACAAGAATCGCGATTCTTGGCAATGCCTTGCGCCTTCCCGGCACCGACACCAGAGACCTATGGGGGGCTCTGCTTGAGGGGCGCGACCTGGTCACCGAGGTGGCCTCGGAGCGCTGGGCGCAGCACGCCCATCACCACCCGGACCGCAACCACCCTGGCACCAGCTACACCCCGGTGATTGTCAATGATTCTGTCGCCTGAGAGTTCATCATTATGCAGCCATTTTCAGTGGCTGGTCTTGAGCGGTACGCTCAGGATTCAAGGTTACGGAAGTGACGGGCGACCAGTTGCGTGTCTGGCCGCTCCATCGCTCGGGGCGTTGCTGCCGGGCCCGTTGGTACTGTTCATGACGACGATCAAGGATGGCCGTGTCATCCCCCTGATGACGCTGAGCGGGGGTGACGAAACGGATGCCGCTGTGGCGGTGCTCGTGGTTGTACCAGCGGACGAAGCCATGCACCCACTTGCGCGCCGCCATCAGCGATTCCAGGCCGTTGGCCGGATAACTGGGGACGTACTTGCAGGTCCGAAAGAGGGCCTCGGCAAAGGCGTTGTCGTTGCTCACTCGCGGTCGACTGAAGGAAGGGGAGATATTCAGGTCTCGCAGCTTCTCCAGCAGTGTGGCGGCCTTGAATGGGCTGCCGTTGTCGGAGTGCAGTACCAGAGGCTTGTGGACGATCGCCTCAGCCAGCACGGCTCGCTGGATGACCTGAGTGGCATTGTCCGCCGACTCGCCCGCAAAGACCTCCCAACCCACGATCTTGCGGCTGAAGACGTCCAGAATCATGATCAAGTAGTAGTACGTCCCCTGAGCAGGACCCGGCAGCCACGTGCAATCCCAGACCCAAACCTGATTAGGTGCATCCGCCCGGTATGTGGTCGGCAGCTTGCTGCGTCGCGGCGCCTTGGCCCGTCCTCGGTGAGCCAACTGGCCGCGGCGACGCAGCACACGATAGAACGAGGAGGTCGAGGCCAGATAACGGTCCTCCTCATCCAGCAGGCGCACCACGATTTGTTCCGGTGGCAAAGCGGCATACTCCGGGCTGTTGCACACCTCCAGGATGGCCTGTTCTTCCTCCGGCGTCAGGGCATTGGCCGGACGAAGCCGATCCACGATCGGGCGACGGTCGGCACCCAGATCCTCTTGCCCCGTCCAGCGCTGATAGGTGCGGGCACAGATCCCGGCCACCTCACAGGCAGGGGTCAGCCGCGCGCCTTCGGCACGGGCCTGATCGATCAGTCTGACGACAGCTTGGCGATCCGGGGTACTGATCATTTTTCCTCGCCCCCCCAGATCGCCGCCGCTTTTTTTGACAGTGTCAGCAAGGCGGCGGTCTCCGCCAGAGCAGCCTCCTTGCGCCTGAGTTCCCGTTCCAGCTCTCGGACCCGGCCCTTCTGCACCTTGAGCTCCTGGGCCTCACGTCGACGGTCCTGGGCCGCCAGACCAGCCGCCTGTTCGCAGTCATGGCGCCACGCCTGCAACTGTTCCGGATATAGCCCCCGGGTGCGGCAGTACTCTGCCACCTCCTGGGCATTCATCGCGGCTGTCTCCACCACCGCCGCAAACTTGTCCCGGGATGACCAGCTTACGGTGCCACCGCCTGTGGCCTGGGGTAGGCAGCGACCCTGTTCACGCGCCTCCTTGCGCCACTTGTATACGGTAGCCAGCGATACATTCTCCTGGGCAGCCACCTCACGCGGCAACAGGTTGTACGGTGGCAGCAGCTTGGCCACTGCAGATTCTCGGCGCTCCTCTGAATATCGAGGCATCGTGGGTTCTCCTCCATCGCCCCCAGTCGTTATAAGAAACTCTACCAGACCAAACGACTTCTATCCTGACATAGGGGGACCCATGCCGCCGGCAGCCTGGGCGACATCACCGGCTTTGATCCGGCCTTTTTCGGCATCTCACCGCGCGAGGCAGTACAGATCGACCCGCAGCAGCGCATGGCGCTGGAACTGGCTTGGGAGGCGTTCGAGAACAGCGGGATTGTGCCCTCTTCGGTGGCTGGCAGCGATTGCGGTGTCTTTCTCGGTATCTCCAGTACCGACTACGCCTACCGCCTCTCCGACGACCTGGCCGGCATCGACGCCTCGGTCGCGACCGGCAGCACGCCGAGCATCGCGGCCAACCGCATCTCCTACGTCTTTGACCTGCGCGGCCCCAGCCTGGCGATCGATACCGCCTGCTCCTCCTCGCTGGTCGCCTTCCACCAGGCGTGTCAGGCGATTCGCACGGGTGAGTGCAGCCTGGCCCTGGCCGGCGGGGTGAGCCTGCACATGCACCCGTACAGCTTCGTGATCTTCTCCAAGGCGAGCATGCTCTCGCGCCAGGGGCGCTGCCGGGTCTTCGACGCCTCGGGGGATGGCTATGTCCGCTCCGAGGGCGGCGGCCTCTTCGTGCTCAAGGCGTATGAGCAGGCGGTCGCCGACGGTGACCCGATCCTCGCCGTGGTCGCCGCGAGTGGCGTGAACACCGACGGCTACAAGTCTGGTCTGACGGTACCCCGCCCGGAGGCCCAGGCGGCCCTGCTGACCGAGGTCTATGCCCGCGCCGGCATTGCGCCGGAGTCGATCGACTACATCGAAGCGCACGGGACCGGCACCGCGGTTGGCGACCCGGTCGAGACCCACGCCATCGGCATGGCCATCGGCCAGCGCCGCGGCAGCGCAAGCCCGATTCCGATCGGCTCGGTCAAGAGCAACCTCGGCCACCTGGAGCCGGCCTCCGGAGTGGCCGGCCTAGCCAAGGCGATTCTGAGCCTGCGCCACCGCACGGTGCCGGCCACGATCGGCGTGCAGCGGGTCAACCCCAAGATCCAGTGCGACGCCTGGAACATCGATCTGGTAACCGAGAACCGCTCGCTCAAGCCCGAGGGCACGCTGACCATCGGCGTCAACTCGTTCGGTTTCGGTGGCGCCAATGCTCACGTGGTGCTGCAGAGCCATGCCTCTGAACCGCTGCCCGCCGCCCGACCAGCGGCCAGCGCGGCCCTGCCGCTGCTGCTCAGCGGGCAGGACCTCAAGGCCTGCCGTGACGCGGCCCGGCGACTGGCCGGCTGGTTGCGCGAGACGCCTGAGACGGCGCTCTACGATGTGGCCCACACACTGCTGTTCAAGCGGGAGCGGCTGCGCCACCGCGCCGCCCTTTTTGCCGCCGACACCAGCGAGGCCACCACCCTGCTCGACCGCTTTGCCGAAAACGGTGACGAGGCAGCCGATATCCCCAATCTGCGCGCCGCCACGCACGAAGGCAGTGTGGCCTTTGTCTACTCCGGCAACGGCTCCCAGTGGCTGGGCATGGGTCGGACGCTGCTGCAACTGGCCACCTTCCGTGAGGCGGTAGCCGAGGTGGATGCGCTCTTTGAACCCTTGAGCGGTTTCTCGCTGCTGGACGTGCTGAACAGCGACGAGGACCGCTACGCCTCGACGGCGATCGCTCAGCCGGCCCTCTTTGCCGTGCAGGTCGGCATGACGCGCCTGCTGGCCGAACGCGGCGTCAAGCCACATGCCGTGACCGGCCACAGTGTCGGTGAGGTGGCGGCCGCCTGGGCCAGTGGAGCGCTGACGCTGGCCGATGCCGTCGCGGTGATTTACGAGCGCAGCCGCCTGCAGGAGACCACCCGTGGCCAGGGCCAGATGACCGCCGTGGCCCTGGGCGAGGCCGAACTGACCGCACTGCTTGAGGCGCTGTCGCTGAACAGTGGTGTGGTACTGGCCGGCAGCAACAGCCCAACCGGCACCACAGCGGCCGGTGATGCCGCCCAGCTGGAGGTGCTTGAGGCGGCGCTGGCGCAGCGCCAGGTGCGCTTCAAGCGGCTGCCGCTCGATTACGCCTTCCACAGCCCGGCGATGGAGCCGATTCGCCAGCCGATCCACGAGGCGCTGGCGTCGATGACCCCTCGCCCGGCTGAGATCGACTTCTACTCGACGGTCACCGGCCACCCGCTGGACGGCCCGCGCCTGGATGCCGGCTACTGGTGGCAGAACATCCGTCAGCCGGTGCGCTTTGCCGAGGCGATCGACGCACTGATCGAGGGCGGCTGCCGCCTCTTCGTCGAGGTGGGCCCGCATGCCGTGATGCGCGGTTACCTGAATGAGATCCTGCAATCGCAGGAGCAGGACGGCCACGTGGTGGTGACCGGCCTGCGCGATGAGACCCCCGTGGAGGCGATCGATCGGGCCGCTGCTCAGGTGGTCGCCTGTGGCGGCGAACTGGACTGGGCGCAGCTCTTCCCGGTAGGCGGCCGCTTTGTGCCCCTGCCGAACTATCCGTGGCAGCGCGAACGCTACTGGCGCGAACCGAGCAGCGAATCGCAGGGACTCTTGCAGCGCTATCCGGTTCACCCCCTGCTCGGCTGGCCAGTGGCCCAGCACGCCCTGTGCTGGGAAAACCGCCTCGACCCGCGCCTGCAGCCGATGCTGGCCGATCACGTCGTCGGCGATGCCACGGTCTTTCCCGGCACCGGCTTCATCGAGCAGGCGCTGGCAGCGGCCAGCCTGCAGACCCCTGAAGCGGATTGGCTCGAGCTGGAAGGCATCGAGATCCGTACACCGCTGACCCTGGATGGCGAGAACAGTCGCCTGGTGCGGCTCACCATCGACGAGCTCGACAACCGGTTCTCCATCCGTGCCCGCGAGCATGGCCGGGCATCGGCCTGGACCGTCCACGCGGTGGGCCGCATCCTGCCCGAGCCGCACGGCTTGCGCGCCCGTGATCTACCCCCGCTGGTACCGCCCGTATGCAAACCGGACTTTGTCGAGACCGAGCACACCGCCCTGACACTACGTGCCGGGCTCACCTACGGCCCAGCCTTTCGCTGCATTCGCCATGGCTGGATGGAGCCTGATGGATCGATCCTGGCACAGCTGGACTGGCCGGAGCGTATTCGTGAAGAGGTCTCAGAGCACCTGCTCCACCCGGCATTGCTCGATTGCACCTTTCAGCTGATCATCCAGTTGCTGCAGGACGAGGTGGCCGCCCACCATGATGGCGTCTATGTGCCGGTCAGCATGGGGCGCGTGACCTGCCGACGCACCGGCGAGGCCCCTGCGTTTGGTCGCGCCACACTGGTCGGCCGCACGGCACACAGCCTGACGGCGCTGTTTACCCTGTATGACGCGAACGGCCAGGTGGTGGCGCGAATTGAGGAGGGGCGCTTCCGCCATGTGCGCCTCAAGCGCAGCAGCGGTCTTGGCCTGAGCTTCCTGGACCACTATCTGACGCCGGCCCCGCTGGCCGACGTGGCGCAGCAGCAACCGGCCATTCCCTTCAATGAGGTGGCCGGTGCCATGGGCACGCTGACCGAGCGCTTTGTCGAAGCGGGGCTGCTGGACCGTTTTGTGCTGGAGGTCGATCCCCTGCTCGACGGCCTGTGCGCCCACTTTGTCGCTGAGGCCGTGGCATCGGCGCCCGATGCAGAGAAAGACGCCTGGCACGGACGGCTGATCGAGATGGCCGAGCAGGACGGGCTGCTGCAGCCGGACGCCGAGCGCATGGCGGCTGCCGAGTTGTGGCGCGGGCTGATGGCCGAGTACCCGGATTACAGTGACCTGATCCTGGCCGTTGGCCGGATCGGGCTGCGCCTTGGCGATGACTTTGCCGGCAAGGCCAGCCGCTCGGCGCTGTTCGACTGGCAACCGGATCTGGCCGAACTGCTGACCCATACCATCGACCCGTCCGCGCGTCGGGAGCTGAACCGGGCCGTGCAGCAGATCGTCACCGATGGCCAGCGTGGTCTGGCGCGCAGCCAGCGCTTCAGTCTGGTGGAGATCAGCGCCGGTCAACCGGTCGTTTCCAACGTGCTGCTGCCGGCCTTTGACTTTAGACGGGGCGATCTGCACTTTGCGTCAACCTCGATGGATGGCTGCAGCGCGGCTGAACCGCTGCGTGACCACTACCCGCGCTTGGCGGTGGAGTGGCTCGATGAGGCGCACGACCCCTCCAGCGCCACCCGCTCGGCCACGCTGGTGGTCATGACGCTCAACTTTACCCGACGTGACGAGGCGGAACGGGCACTGCGTTTTGCCCGCGCCCGGTTGGCGCCTGGTGGTGTGCTGCTGCTGATCGGCTATCCGCTGTCGCGCTGGATGGATCTGGTCATGGGTGCCACCCAGGAGGATTGGTTCGAACAGCGCACGCTCTTCAGTCGCTCAGCGTGGCAGCAGCGTCTGTCGGAGCACGGCTTTACCGATATCAGCCTGCACAACCTCTCCCACCAGTCGCAGGCTACCCCCTACCTGATGCTGGCCCGCGGCCCTGCGGCCACGCAGGAGGAGGCGCCGCGTGAGTCTGCGGCACCGCGCCACTGGCTGTTGCACACCCAGGCCGAGCACCCCTTGGTCAGCGCCCTCTCCGCGCTGCTCACGCAGTCGGGTGATCAGGTCAGCCTGCTCATGGCAAGCGAGCAGACCGAGGTCTTGGCTCAGCAGATGGGTCAGGTCGTTGCTACGACAGGACCGGTCAGTGGTGTCGTTTCACTTGGTGCGCCCCCTCTGACTGCCGCCGATCCCACTGCCCTGCTGCAAACGACGACCGACCACTGTACCGCGCTGGCCGTACTGAGCCAGGCCTGCAGCCTGGCCGGTCTTGAAGCACCGTGTTGGGTCGTCACCCACGGGGCGCACTCCCTGCAAGAGGATTCGGCTGATGCCGCGGTGTGGGGCTTTGGCCGTACACTGGCCAACGAAAGCAGCGAGCTGCGCGTGCACCTGATCGATCTTGAACCGGGGCAAACCGATGCGGCAGCGGCCACCGCACTGCACCGTGAAGTAACTCAGACCGGTGATGCCGAACGCGAGATCATCCTGGGCGCTGATGGTGCGCGCCTGGCGCCACGCCTGACGATCGACCCGGAACCCTTCATCGGTGAAAACTCGGTCGAGCAGGATGAAACACCCACTCGTCAGCTCGGTTTTGTCTTTCCGGGCCAGCTCGGCCATCTGGAGTGGTTCGCCAAACCACGCGCCATGCCGGGGCCGAGTGAAGTGGAGGTGGCCGTTCACGCCACCGGCCTGAACTTCCGCGATGTGATGTTCGCCCTCGGCCTGCTGCCGGATGAGGCGATCGAGACCGGCTTTGCCGGCCCGACCCTGGGCCTTGAGTTCGCCGGCAAGGTGCTGCGCGTCGGTGAGGGCGTGGAAGGGTATGCGGTCGGCGATGAGGTGGTCGGCTTTGGCCCCTCGAGCTTTGCCAACAAGGCCATCACCCAGACCAGCGCCCTGGCCCGAATTCCGGCCGGGCTGAGCTTCGAGGCGGCCGCCTCGATACCGAGCGCCTTCTTTACCGTCTACTACGCGCTTCACCATCTCGCTCGCCTGCAGCCGGGCGAGCGCATCCTGATCCACGGGGCGGCCGGTGCCGTGGGTATTGCGGCCATTCAGATCGCCCAGTGGATCGGTGCCGAGGTGCACGCCACGGTCGGCTCTGCCGAGAAACGCGATTTTGTGCGTCTGCTCGGGGTCGAGCACATCTACCACTCGCGCTCGCTGGCCTACGCCGACGAAGTCATGGCGGCGACCGAAGGCCGGGGCGTGGATGTGGTCCTGAACTCGCTGGCCGGTGAGGCGGTGTTGCGCAATTTCCAGGTTCTGCGCCCCTTTGGCCGCTTCCTGGAGCTTGGCAAGCGCGATTTCTATGAGAACAGCCGCATTGGCCTGCGCCCCTTCAAGAACAATATCAGCTACTTCGGCATCGATGCCGACCAGTTGATGAACGAGCGCCCTGAGCTGACACGACAGCTCTTTGCCGAGGTAATGCAGCTCTTCGAAGAGGGGGGCTTGTCGCCGCTGCCACTGACCCTGTTCGAGGCCGGTGATGTGGTCGATGCCTTCCGGCATATGCAGCAGGCCCGCCAGATCGGCAAGATTGTGGTGACCTACCGCAACGGTATCCCGCCCGGCAAGCAACCCCGTACGGCGCCCAACCCCTCATTGACGCTGAAGCCCGAGGCCACCTGGCTGGTGACCGGCGGCCTGAGCGGCTTTGGCCTGAAGACGGCCGAGTGGCTGGCGCAAAAGGGCGCACGCCATCTGGTGCTGGCCAGCCGCAGCGGCAAGCCCGGCCGTGAGGCTGAAGAGACGATTCGCGCCCTCAAGGTGACAGGGGTTCAGGTCCACGTGCGGGCCTGTGATGTGGCGCAGGAACGCGATCTGAGCGCCCTGCTCAAGAGCATTGATCAGGAGATGCCGCCCCTGCGCGGCATCGTGCATGCCGCCGTGGTGATCGATGATGGTCTGGTGCGCAATCTGGACCGTGCCCAGATCGAACGGGTACTGCGCCCGAAGCTACTCGGCGCCGAGCTGCTCCACCGAATGACCCGCGAACTGCCGATTGAGGCCTTCATCCTCTTCTCCTCGGCCACGACGCTCTTTGGCAACCCCGGCCAGTCGAGCTATGTGGCGGCCAACTACTGGATGGAGGCCCTGGCCCGGCGTCGTCTCGCCCAGGGGCTACCGGCCACCGTGGCACTGTGGGGCGCCATCGATGATGCCGGCTTCCTGGCCCGTAACGAGCAGATCAAGGAGGCGCTGCAAAGCCGAATGGGTGGCGCGGCCATCCCCTCGAGCACGGCGCTGGAGGCCCTGGAACAGATGCTGGTCAGTCGTCGCTCCGGCCTTGGCGTGCTCGAACTCGACTGGGGCTCACTGGCCCGCTTCCTGCCCACGGCGGCGACCCCGCGCTTTGCCGACTTGGCTTGCGCGCTGGACAACGGCGAGCTCAATGACGAGGGCGGCGAGGACATCGCACGCCTGCTGGCCGAGCTTGACCCGGAAGCGCTCCACGCCCGTTTTTCCACCATGCTGCGCGAGGAGGTCGGATCGATTCTGCGCCTCTCGGCTGAGCGCATCGACCCGGATCGTTCGCTCTTTGACATGGGGCTGGACTCGCTGATGGGTGTGGAGCTATCCGTGGCGCTGGAAGGGCGATTCGGTACCCGGCTGCCGGTGATGGCCCTGCAAGAGAGCGCCACCATACACAAACTGGCCCACCGCTTGATCGCCCAGTTGCAGGGCGATTCGAACACCGAGGATCAGTCCTTGGATCAGGTGGCACAGTCGGCCCAGCGCCACGGCGCCATGGAACTGGATGCCGAGGCCCGCGCCAGTATCGCCGCCAGCCTGAACCAGGATCCGCAAAGGCGCTTGATCAACGATGAGTGACCGTTCTCCTCCACACAAACGGCGTGTCGCCGGATCATTGAAAGAGCGCCTGATCCAGCAGGCGCTGGATCGGCGCGGCCAGGAGCCGGAACCGGTGGCCAGCGAACCGGCAGCGGGCCATGCCAACGGCGTGCCGGAGGCGTTCTATCGGTTTCATCTGCATCCGGTCTATCAGGAGCTGCGCATCATGCACGAAGGGGCGGAGCGCTTGGGCATTACCCCCCCCTTCTTTCGCCGCCACGACGGCATTGCCGGCGCCACCACCTCGATTGGCGGCAATGCACTGATCAATTATGCCAGCTACAACTACCTTGGCCTGAACGGCCACCCGGCCGTGGAGGAAGCGGCCATTGCGGCGATCCGCCGCTACGGCACGTCGGCCTCGGCCAGCCGGCCGGTCTCTGGCGAGCGGCCGATCCATCGCGAGCTCGAACGCAGCCTGGCCGAACTGTATGACGTCGATGATGCGGTGGTGATGGTCAGCGGACATGCCACCAATGTGACCGTGATCGGCCATCTGTTCGGCCCGCGCGATCTGATCCTGCACGACGAGCTGATCCACAACAGCGTGCTTCAGGGCGCCCTGCTCTCGGGTGCCCGGCGCCTCTCATTCCCCCACAACGACTGGCAGGCGCTGGATCGACTGCTGCACGAACAGCGCCACGCCTTTGAGCGGGTACTGGTGGTGGTCGAGGGGATCTACAGCATGGACGGCGATTACCCGGACCTGCCCCGCTTTGTCGAGGTCAAGGAGCGCCACAAGGCCTTTCTGATGGTCGACGAAGCCCATTCGCTGGGTGTCATGGGCGCAAAGGGCCTCGGGATTCGCGAGCATTTTGGCCTGCCGGGCGGCGCAGTCGATCTGTGGATGGGCACGCTGAGCAAGGCACTGGCCAGCTGCGGCGGCTATATCGCCGGTGAGCAAGCACTGGTGGAGCACCTGAAGTTTCTCGCCCCCGGCTTTCTCTACAGTGTCGGCATGCCGCCGCCGGTAGCCGCTGCCGCCCTGGCGGCTCTGGAACTGCTGCGAAAGGAGCCGGAACGGGTGACTCAGCTGCAGGCCAACGGCACCCTCTTTCTTGAGCTGGCCAGGGCCAAAGGGATCGAAACCGGGCCGTCGACCGGGCTGGCCGTGATACCGGCCATCACCGGCAACTCGATTCAGGCCGCCCGCCTCTCGACCACCCTGTTCGAGGCCGGCATCAACGTGCAGCCGATCATCCATCCGGCCGTGCCCGAAAAGGGCGCGCGCCTGCGTTTCTTTGTCTCCAGTGAGCACACCGAGCAACAGATCCGCGATACCATCGATACCCTGGCTCAACACTGGACGACAGTGGCGTGATCAAACGGCGCAAGGTCTTTTATGTTATGGGCTTTGACCCGCGCGGCACGTCGTTCTATCACGCCCTGCTGCGCCGCGAATCGCGGCTATCGAAACGGCGCGGATTCAGCCACTGGCAGGCAGGCACTATGCAACCGGCCTGGCTGTATGGCGAAACCTGCCATGCCGCGCCTGAAGGCGATACGACGATCGAGCACATCGACTATGAGTTCATGTCGATCACCGATCTGGTCACCGACTACTTTCGCCTCCCACTGCTGACTCGCATCATCCAGTTCCTGCGCCTGGCCGTGTACGCCTTTGCCTGTGGATTCATGCGCAACAGCTACGGGCGGGCCCGCTATTTCACCCTGTTCATGTTCTACCCGGCGGGTGTGCTGGCGCTGGTCATGCTGCTCTCCTTGCTGGCCGGCGCCGGCCTTGGCTGGTGGGTCGGAGGCCTTGCCGGCTGGCTGGCCTTCGCGCTGACCACGCCACTGGTTGCCACCTTGCTCATCGCACTGATCAAGCGGTTTGAGGCACGCTTCTATATCTTCTACCTGATCGGCGACTTTCTCTTTTCGGTGCGCGCGCTGATGGAGCCGTTCGAGGCGTTCGATAGTCGACTGGATCAGTTTGCTGACCGAGTCCTGGAGGCGCTGCGTGAGACCGGGGACGAGGCCGCAGATGAAGTCGTGATGGTCGGACACAGTTCGGGCGGACTGCTCGCCATCCTGCTGGCCGAACGCTTGGTTGAGCGGTGCACACCGGCCGAGCGCCAGCGGCTTGCCTTGGTCACGCTGGGCAATCAGGCAAGCCTCGCCCTCTTTCCCAAGGCCGCCGCCTTCCGCTGCGGCATTGCCAAACTGATCAACAGCCCGGGACTGACCTGGCTCGACATCTTCGCCCCCCAGGATGTGATCAGCAGCGGCCGCTTTGAGCTGCCTCGGGAGCTCGAGATCGAGCAACAGCCTGGCAGCGGCTACCGTTTCGTTTCGGCGCGTTTGAAAGAGCAGGTGACCGAAGCGCGCTACCAGCGTATTCGTCACGCCTTTCTGACGCTGCATATGCAGTATCTGCGGGCCAGCGAGACCGGTCAGGGCTTCAACTACTTTTCCATGCTCGAGTCGCCGCTGCGGCTGCGGGATCAGCGAATCTGAAGATGCAACAACGCGCCTTTCTCTTCCTGCAAGGGGTGTGCAGCCCGTTCTTTTACCGGTTGGGCAAACGGCTGCGTGCGCTCGGCCTTGCGGTCCACAAGGTGCATTTCAATGTCGGTGATGTGGCCTACTGGGGCTTTAACGGCGCCCGCAGTTTTCGCGGCCCTCTTGAAGGACTTCCCGATTTCATGGCCGACTGCCATCGGCGTTGGGGCATTACCGACCAGGTGCTGTTCGGCGACTGCAGACCGGTCCACCGCCCAGCCATCACCGCCGCACAGGTGCGCGGAATTAGAAATCATATTTTTGAAGAGGGCTACTTTCGCCCGCACTGGGTCACCCTGGAGCGAGAAGGGGTCAATGGCCACTCATTGTTGCCGCGTGACCCTGACTGGTTTGTCGAGGCCGCACAGCGGTTGCCGCAAACCACCACGGCCGAGCCTGTGCGCTCGCCCTTCTGGATTCGCGCGCTGCACGATGTCGTCTACCATTCGGCCAGCGCCTGGAACCCCCTCTTCTTCCCGCGCTACCGCACCCATGCCCCGTTCAATGCTGCCGTGGAATATGCCGCCTATTGCCGCCAGCTTCCCAGGCTGCGCCTGATCGCGCGACGCGAAGCGCGGCGCTGTCAGGCGGTACTGCAGGCATCTCGCCCGTTTTTCCTGCTGCCCCTGCAGCTCAACAGCGATGCGCAAATCCTGACCCACTCCCGCTTTGACGGCATGGCCAGCGTCATGGAGACGGTCATCGCCTCCTTTGCCGCTCATGCGCCCTCCGAGGCGCATCTGGTGATCAAGAACCACCCACTCGATGTCGGGCTGGTCGACTATCCTGCGGTGATTGCTGGCCTGACCCACCGCTTCGGCCTTGATGCCGAGCGCATCGTCTACCTTGAAGGGGGTAGTCTGCCCGCATTGTGCGATCGGGCGCGCGGGGTAATTACCGTCAACAGCACCAGCGGACTGGTGGCGATCCAGCACGGCTGCCCGGTCAAGACCCTGGCCGACCCGATCTACAATCTGCCCGGCCTGACCTTTCAAGGCGACCTGGACGACTTCTGGCATAGCGCAGAGCCCCCAGACGGGCGGCTGTATGGCCACTTCCATGATGTGGTCCACCACACGACCCAGATCAATGGCAGCTTTTACTCTTCTCGCGGCATCACTGTGGCGATTGAAAACGCCTTGCCCCATCTGGCGGCGGACCGCTCGCCACTGGAGCGGCTGCTGTGAGTTCCGCACAGCCTGCATCGGTACTGATCACCGGAGCCAGTGGCGCCATCGGCAGCGCGCTCGCCCTCCACTATGCCAGGCCCGGCTGCCAGCTCTACCTGCATGGGCGTGATACGAGCAGGCTGGCACAGGTCGCCACGGCGTGTGAGGCACGCGGCGCAACGGTGGCCTGCCACCAGCTTGACCTGCGTGACCAGGTCGCTTTGCGCGCCTGGCTACTGGCCGTGGAGCAGCAGGGGCTACCCGAACTCATCATTGCCAATGCCGGACTCAATTGTCATGTGGCCGCCGACGGCAGTGGTGAGCGCTGGGAGGAGGTGGAGGCGCTATTGGAGGTCAATATCCGCGCCGTCATGGTGATGGTCGATCAGCTGTTGCCGGGACTGCGCCAACGCGGCCATGGGCAGCTGGCACTGGTCAGCTCGCTGGCGGCCTGGCACGGCCTACCGGCAACACCGAGTTATTGCGCCAGCAAGGCGGCGATCAAGGCGTATGCCGAGGCGCTGCGCGGTGGATTGGCCGACCAGGGTATCCGCGTCAACCTGATCATGCCGGGCTATGTCGATTCGACCATGTGCCACGCCATGCCGGGCCCCAAACCCATTGTCTGGCCGGCCGACCGCGCGGCGCGCTTCATCGCCCGAGGGCTGGCGAAGGACCGCGCCCGGATCACCTTTCCCTATCCGCTGAACCACGCAACCTGGTGGCTGGCGATGCTGCCGCCGAGTCTGTCACAGTGGCTGATTCGTCTGTTTGGCTACCGTGATTGACGTGCTGTGGCCGACCCTTGTCGCGCCGTTGCTGGTCGGGTATCTGCTGGCACTGCTGCCCGACTATCTGCTCAAGCCGCAGCCTGGCCGGCTACGCCGGCGCCCGGCAGCGGCCCATCTGGTCCATCTGGGTCTTTGGCTACTGCTCTTTGCCGGCGAGCTGCTGCTCTTTCAACGGCCCTGGTTCGTGGCGGTGAATGTGGCCGCCCTGCTGTTGGTCTTTGTCCTGATCAGCAATGCCAAATACCGCGTCCTGCGCGAACCGTTCATCTTTCAGGATACCGAGTACGTGGCCGACGCCTTTCGCCACCCTCGACTCTACTTTCCCTTCTTTGGCGTACGCCGCACACTGCTGGCTGCCGTGGCCATCATCGCGCTCTATGCCACGGGGCTGGGGCTGGAGCCGGCCATGCAGGCGTCATACGGCTGGCCGGCACTGGGCGGCGTGGTATTGGCACTGGCCATACTCGGCGCCGCTGCGCTCTGGCTCGGCAACCGCTGGCTGGCAGCGCCCGACCTTGAGCCGGAGAAGGACATGCAAGCACTCGGCCTGCTGGCGAGCCTGTGGGCCTATGCCCGCGAGGAGCGGCGGCCGGCCGCACTTGTCTCTCCGTTTACCTCCCCCATCCACCTGAACGATGCGAATCAGTCGCTACCCGATCTGGTGGTGGTGCAGAGTGAGTCGTTCTTTGATCCAAGGGCACTGTTCGCCGGTATCAAGCCCGATGTACTGGCCCGGTTCGACGCCTTGAAGGGCAAGGCCGTAGCGCACGGCCCGCTGCAGGTACCGGCCTGGGGAGCCAATACGGTCCGCAGTGAGTTCGCCTTTCTAAGCGGCCTAGGACCACAGCAGCTCGGTGTGCACCGCTTCAACCCCTACCGCCAGGTGGCCCGAAGCGGCCTGCCCACACTGGCCAGCGCGCTGCGGGCCATGGGGTATCACACCATCTGCGTACACCCCTACCCTGCCGGTTTCTATGACCGCGAACGGGTCTACCCGCTGCTCGGCTTTGAGACCTTTCTGGATATTCAGGCGTTTGATCCCAGGCAGCGCTTTGGCCCCTTTATCAGCGATTTGGCCGTGGCCGAAAAGGTGTGCGAGCTGCTCGACAGCGACGATGCGCGCCCACGCTTTATCTTCGTCATCACCATGGAAAACCATGGACCGCTGCACCTGGAATCGGTCAGCGCGGCGGATGTTGCCGACCTCTACCACTCACCGCCACCCAAAGGCTGTGAAGAGCTGACGGTCTACCTGCGCCACCTGCGCCATGCCGATGCCATGTTAGAGCAGATTCAAACCGCCTTGAGTGCCCAGGAACGCCACGGCTGGCTTGGCTGGTATGGTGATCATGTGCCGGCGATTCCCCGAGTCTACAACACGCTGGGCGAACCTACTGGCCGTACCGAATATTTACTGTGGAGCACTATACACAACCTAAAAACCGGGGTCGCAGCAAGCACGCTGACTCCCGATGAGCTAGGCTACCTGCTCTATTCAGCGCTTCTTTCAGACTGCCGATTGTGACGACGCGTCCGCCTGTTGCTTGCGCAGCAGTTGGGTGACTTCGTCGGCCGGCAACGGCCGACTGAAGTAGTAGCCCTGGTAGCGGCGGCAGCCGTGTGCTTTGAGGAAGTCGAGATGGGCCAGGTTTTCGACCCCTTCGGCGATGACCTCGAGACCCAGGTGGGTGGCCATGCCGATGATCGTTTCGACGATCACGGCGTCGTTGCTGTCGCTGTCGATATCACGCACGAAGCTGCGATCGATCTTGAGATTATGCACCGGCAGCAGCTTCAGGTAGGAGAGCGACGAGTAGCCGGTTCCAAAATCGTCTATCGAGAAGCTGACCCCGTACTGTCGCAACGCCTCCATCTTCTTGATCGTCCCCTGCACATCATCAATGACGATGCTCTCGGTCAACTCGATATCGAGGCAACGGGCCGGTAGCCCGGCCTGCTCCAGCGTGCCACGAATGTGGTTGACGAACTCCTGACGGTGGAACTGGTGGGCGCTGACATTGACCGATAGGGTGCCCTCGTCCGGGAAGAGCCCTTCGTCAACCCAGGCCCGCGCCTGCTTCACCGCGGCGGCCATGAGCTGCTCACCCAGTGCCAGAATCAGACCGCTCTCCTCGGCCACCGGAATGAACTCCATGGGCGAGACACTACCCAGTTGCGGCGACTCCCAGCGTGCCAACGCCTCGAAGCCGACGATCCGCTCGCGGGTATCGTACTGCGGCTGGTAGTGCAGGTGAAACTCACCCCGTGCCAATCCGGCACGCATCTCCTTCTCCAGGCGCAGACGCTGATCGACCGCGGCCTGCATGCCCGGCATGAAGAAGGCGATGTTGTTGCGCCCCTCCGACTTGGCCTTGTACATCGCCACATCGGCATGGCGCAGGAGATCCTCCAGCGTATCCCCCTGTTCGGGGAAGACGGCAATACCGATGCTCGGCGTCACATGCAGCTCATAGCCGAGCACCTGGTAGGGCTGACCGAGCTGCTCGTGGAAACGCTCGGCAATCGAACGGGCGCGCATGAAGGCCTGCTCGGAGTCCGGGCCCAGTCGGTTGAGGACCACGATGAACTCGTCCCCACCGAGACGGCAGACCCGATCGCCATCCCGCGCCTGTCGATTCAGGCGGCGGGCAATCTCCTGCAGCAGGGCATCACCGACACTGTGGCCGAGCGAGTCGTTGACGTTCTTGAAGCGATCAAGGTCGAACAGCATCAGGGCCAGATGGTGGTCACGGCTGCTCGCCTCCTCCATCTGCAATGGCAGATAACCGACCAGATAGTTGCGGTTGGGCAGGCCGGTCAGCGAGTCGTGGTGCGCGTTATAGGCAAGAAACTGCTCCTGGCGGGCAATGCGCCGGTGGCCGATCCGGATGCCGAACAACCCGATCAGCCACAGCCCCGCGTGTCCTCCTGCCAGTGTAGCGAGCTGGCCAAAGAGCCGCTCGCGCAGCGGCTGCAGCGGCACGGCCACGCTCAAGCCGCCCAGTACATCACCGGGACCGATCTCGCCGCGGGGATGGCAGGCAAAACAGCTCTCCTGGGCATGGCGTGGGCGCATCAGACGGAACTGCGCCTGATTGTTGACCCTCACCACCTCACTGACCTCGTCGGCCCCCGCATGAAAGGCCAGCATGGCATCACGGTGCCAGCTATCGGGGCTATTGGCCGGGCGTAGCGGCTGCAGACTGGTGACCGTACCCCGCAGGCCACCCCCCTCGGCCTCGATATCGTGGACCAATCGGGTGAAGTAGGACGAGTTGACCAGGGTCAGCCGCCGGCCATCGGGGGTCTCGATATCGCGATGGGGCACATGGCTCAGGTAGGGATTGGGTTCCACCCCACCTTCCACCGGCACATAGATGCCACCGGCACCGGCGACCAGCTGACGATACGCCATATCCTTGTCGATCGCGGCATTGGCCATGCCGTAGGCCTGCTTGACGACATGGCCATACATCAGATGGATGTTCCATCCCAGGGAGAGGGCGACCGCCACGGTCCAGGCCACGGCCAGCACCACGGCCAGGTGCCAGCTGCTGGTACGCTGCACGGCGGCGCCTCGGCCACGCCGATCGGTTAAAGTGCTGTTCATGAGCGAAGTATTGCACCCGGAGCCGCTCGCGACAAGCAGAAGGCCCTATGTGAACAGCGGGTGAACTACGCCAGATCGCTGCACAGCGTGGCCACCAGTGCCGGTTCCAGCACGGCCTCATGGCGGTAGTGCGGATGGTCGCAGCCGAGG
>SKWO01000027.1 GCA_007128895.1 Gammaproteobacteria bacterium | reverse complement strand
TCTTCGGTCAGGGTGATCGCCATCTCACGCCTCCTCGGGGCTGCCTTCGCGTTTCTTGTGGTAGTCGGAGATCGCCGCCTTGATGGCGTCTTCGGCCAGTACCGAGCAGTGGACCTTGACCGGCGGCAGGGCCAGCTCTTCGGCGATCTCGGCGTTCTTGATCTGCGCCGCCTGCTCCAGTGTCTTGCCCTTGACCCACTCGGTCAGCAGCGAGCTGGAGGCGATCGCCGAACCGCAGCCGTAGGTCTTGAAGCGGGCGTCTTCGATGACGCCGTCGTCGTTGACCTTGATCTGCAGCCGCATCACGTCGCCGCAGGCCGGGGCGCCGACCATGCCGGTGCCGACGTGGCTGTCGCTGTTGTCGAAGCTGCCGACGTTGCGCGGGTTTTCGTAGTGGTCGATGACCTTTTCGTTGTATGCCATGGTCCGGTCCTCCCGGTGGTTGACTGTGTCACTGTGACTGTTTGTTGAGGCAGGTAGGGGTGGGGCAAGTCGCTGTGCGGGACGCCGTCAGTCCAATCCACTCCCACCCGACCGGTGCCGCTGAGCCGTTTCACGGGACGCCGTGAACCCGTCCATGGGGGCTTGGATGCGGCATCCATGCCGCATACACCCGTGAACCGGCTCAGCGGCACCGGTCTCGCCGCCTTCCTCGCCATCTCCTTTGCTGCGCGTGCCCCTTGTCGTGTTCCTCGATTCAGTGCGCCGTCCACTGCACCTGTGACAGGTCGATGCCGTCCTTGTACATCTCCCACAGCGGTGAGAGGTCACGTAGTTTGGCCACCTTCTCGCGCACCAGTTGCACGGCGCGGTCGATGTCGGCCTCGGTGGTGAAACGGCCGAAGGAGAAGCGGATCGAGCTGTGTGCCAGTTCGTCGGGGCGGCCGATCGCGCGCAGCACGTAAGAGGGCTCCAGACTGGCTGAGGTACAGGCTGAGCCGGAGGAGACGGCCAGTTCGCGCAGTGCCATCATCAGCGATTCACCCTCGATGTAGTTGAAGCTGATGTTCAGGTTGTGCGGCACGCGCTGCTCCAGCGAGCCGTTGATGTAGGTCTCCTCCATGTCGCGCACGCCGTCGAGCAGGCGGTCGCGCAGGGTGCGGATGCGAGCCGACTCGCTGGCCAGCTCCTCGCCGGCGATGGCAAACGCCTCGCCCATGCCGACGATCTGGTGGGTAGGCAGGGTACCGGAGCGCATGCCGCGCTCATGGCCACCGCCGTGCATCTGCGCCTCGATGCGCACGCGCGGTTTGCGGCGCACGTAGAGGGCGCCGATGCCCTTGGGACCGTAGACCTTGTGTGCGGAGAACGACATCAGATCGACCTTCAGCTGACTGAGGTCGATCGGCAGCTTGCCGGCGCTCTGCGCGGCGTCGACGTGGAAGAGAATGCCGCGCGCGCGGGTCAGCTCGCCGATCGCCTCGATATCCTGAATCACGCCGATCTCGTTGTTGACGTGCATGATCGAGACGACGGTCGTCTCCGGGCGCATCGCCGCCTCCAGCTCGGCCAGGTCGAGCAGGCCGTCCTCTTTCGGTTCCAGGTAGGTGACCTCGAAGCCTTCGCGCTCGAGCTGGCGGCAGGTGTCGAGCACCGCCTTGTGTTCGGTCTTGCAGGTGATGATGTGGTTGCCCTTGCGCCGGTTGAACTGGGCCGCTCCCTTGATGGCGAGGTTGTCCGATTCGGTGGCGCCGGAGGTCCAGACGATCTCCTTGGGGTCGGCTCCGATCAGATCGGCGACTTGCCGACGGGCCTTTTCGACCGCCTCGTCGGCCTGCCAGCCGTAGGCATGGGAGCGTGAGGCCGGGTTGCCGAAGAGGCCGTCCTCCATGGTCAGATAGCGGCACATTGTCTCGGCCACTCGGGGGTCGACCGGGGTGGTGGCCGAGTAGTCGAGGTAGATCGGCTGTGTCATGGCCTGTTCTCCTTGCGTGTCATGGGTTTGCCGTCGGTATCGTCGGCGCATGCGGCGCGCGCTTCCTGGCGGCGGATCAGCGCATCCAGGGTGATGTCGGCAAGAAAGTGCTGGATGTGGTCGGTGAGGTCGATCCACAAGTCGTGGGTCAGGCAGCGGGCGTCGTTTTGGCAGTTGCCCTGACGCTGGCAGCGGGTGGCGTCGACCTGTTCATCCACCGCGTCGATCACATCGGCGACGGTGATGGCATTGGGCGCGCGGCTGATCTGGTAGCCACCGCCGGGGCCGCGCGTGCTCTCGACCAGCCGGTTGCGCCGCAGGCGGGCAAAGAGCTGTTCGAGGTAGGAGAGCGAGATCTCCTGTCGACGAGAGATGTCGGCGAGGGTGATCGGGCCGTGCTGACTGTGCATGGCCAGATCAAGCATCGCGGTGACAGCGTAGCGTCCTTTGGTGGTCAACCTCATCGCAGGCTTCCTGTGCGTCTGTTAAAAGTCAGCGTAACAAGACCTAGTATTTTGGTCAAGTATTGCGTCCGCACTCGCGGCTGTCGCACGCCCCTTGGGTACCGATGGTGCAGCTGCTGGTATCGGGCAGGGGTGAGGCGTCCGGGAGTGTACCACCGAGCTGACGCAGGGCGGCCTGCAGCTCCTCGACCCGACTGTCGAGCAGATGCATGTGGTCGAGCATGCAGTTGTAGGCGGTGGCAACCGGGTCGGGCATGTCCTGGGTAGTGCCGTAGGCATCGAAGCCGATCTTGGAGGCGATCGCCTGACGATGCGAGTTGGCCTCGTCACCTGGGGCGCGTACGACCCGCCCGGGGATGCCGACCACGGTGGCGCCGCTCGGGACGTCCTTGACCACCACCGCATTGGAGCCGATGCGGGCACCGTCGGCGATGGTGATCGGCCCCAGTACCTTGGCACCGGCCCCGACCACGACGTTGTCACCCAGGGTCGGGTGGCGCTTGCCCTTGTCCCAGCTGGTGCCACCGAGGGTGACGCCGTGGTAGACGGTGCAGTCGTCGCCGATGATCGCGGTCTCGCCGATCACCACCCCCATGCCGTGGTCGATGAAGAAGCGCCGCCCGATGGTGGCGGCTGGGTGAATCTCGACCCCGGTCATCCAGCGGTTGAAGCCGGCCAGCATGCGGGCCAGCCACTTCAGCCCCCAGCCCCACAGGCGGTGAGCTGCGCGGTGCAGCAGCAGAGCGTGCAGGCCGGGATAGGTGGTGACGATTTCGAAGACATGGCGCGCCGACGGATCGCGCTCGAAGATGCAGGTGATGTCTTCCTTCAGGTGGCTGAACATGCTCGGTACCGCTGTGTGGCGATTATCCGAGCGATTATATCAGTCTCTGGTCGGCAGGTATAATCGGAGGGTCGTCAGTGTGGTTCAATCATGGATGATGGCGCTTGCCGACCCTTGCCTGCGCCGGCGTGGATCAGCCGGCTGCGCAGGTAGCGTGAGATCAGGTCGATGAGGAAGACAGCGACGACGATCATGATGATGATGAAACCGACCTCGTCCCAGCGGTGGGCGCGGATGCGGTCACTGAGGTGGAAGCCGATGCCACCGGCGCCGACGATGCCAAGGATGGTTGCCGAACGGGTGTTCGATTCGAACATGTAGAGTGCGTTGGAGAGCATGATCGGGAGTACCTGAGGCAGTACACCGAAGCGGATCACCTGCAGTCGGTTGCCACCGCTGGCGCGGACCCCTTCGGTCTGGCGCTTTTCGGCGTTCTCGATCGCTTCGGCGTAGAGCTTGGAGAGGGTGCCGATATCGCTGGTAGCGATGGCCAACACCCCGGCCAGGGGGCCAAGGCCGACGGCGCGGACATAGACCAGCGCCCAGACCAGCGAGTCGACGCCGCGCAGGAAGTCGAAGGAGCGGCGCAGCGAGAAGCGAAAGATCCAGTTGGGGATGATGTTTCTGGCCCCCATGAAGCCGAGCACAGCGGCGATGATGCTGGCGATCAGGGTGCCGAGAAAGGCCATGCCGATGCTCTCCAGCAGGGCCATGAAAAGCTCCTTGAAGGCGCCGCCCGAGCTGGGCGGCAGCAGGCCGCCGGCGATCACCCCCATGCGGTCGAGGCCGTTCCAGATGCGGGTGAAGTTGACGCCAAGGTGGTTGAGACTGAACAGCAGTGCCGCGCCGAAGCCGAGCCAGGCGAGGGTGAGCCAGAGCCGCTGCAGCGGGGTGCGGCCAAAGGCGTGCGGGTAGTGCTGGCGCAGTCGGGCCATCTCCTCGGTGCTGATGTGGTGGATCTTCATGTCAGGTTCTCACGGCCGATGATGCGGTGGCGCAGCCGCTCCGAGGTCAGGTCGATCAGGCTGATGGTGAAGACCACCATCAGCACGATGGCGCTGATGTCCTCGTAGTAGTTGAAGCTGATCGCATGGTAGAGCTCCTGGCCGATGCCGCCAGCACCGACAAAGCCGATGATGGCGGCGGAGCGGATGTTCAGCTCCATACGCCATAGGGTGTAGGTGGTGATGTTGGGCAGCACCTGCGGCAGTACGCCAAAGCGCATCACCTGAAACCAGTTGGCGCCGCTGGCACGGAGTCCCTCGAGCGGGTTCTCGTCGATATTCTCGTTGGCCTCGGAGTAGAGTTTGGCCTGGGCGCCGATGCTGTGGATGGTCAGTGCGAGCAGACCGGCCATCGGCCCGACGCCGAAGGCGACGACGAAGATCAGCGCGTAGACTACTTCGGGCACGGTGCGGGTGATCTCGGCGAAGCGGCGGCAGACGAAGTAGAGGGTGTAGTTCTTGACCAGGTTGCGCGAGGCCGGGAAGCAGAGCAGTAGCCCGCCAATGGCGCCGAACAGTGTCGCCAGCAGGGCGATTAGCAGTGTGTCGAAGAGCAGTTTGAGCCAACGGTCGAAGCCGTAGTACCAGTAGGCGATGTCGCCGGGCAGGCTCATCAGGTGCAGCTCGGGCAGGGTGCGCACCAGATAGTCGCCCATACGTGGAGTTGCCTCCCACAGGCGGGCGAAGGTGAACTGGCTGATATCGGCGGCCAGCCAGGTGGCCAGCGCGAAGAGCAGACCGAAGACGAGGAACTGGATGCGCTGGCGCAGCCGCTCGCGTCGAAACGCCGCCTCGAAGTCGAGTACGCTCTTCTGTTGCATCGCCTCATGCATGGTGCGCTTCCTATGTAAAGACCGTCACCCGGGCCGATCCGGGTGACGGTTGTGTTGCTGACGGCTTAACGGCGGCGACGGCGTTCTGCAGCCAACTGCTGGCGCAGCTGAATGGCGATCTCGTAGACCGAGTGGTCGACCTCGACGTAGCCCGGCGAATTGCCGCGCGCCACTTCACGGAAGACCTCCGGGTTGTCCTTGTGCAGGTTCAGGAAAAGGTTGCGCAGGTCATTCTTCATTGCCTCCGGGACGTCCGAGCGGATGGCGATGACCGGATTCGGAATCAGGTCGGAGACCCAGATGATGCGGATATCCTCCTTTTCCAGCACGCCGCGCTCGAGCATCATGTGCAGTCCGCCACGGGTGTGCTGCTCGATGTCGTTGGTCCAGGTCACCGCAGCATCATAAGCACCGTCGAGCACGCCGATGATGCTCTGCTCATGGCCACCGGAGAAGATCACGTTGCCGAAGTGCTGTTCGGGCTCGATGTCCATGCCGCGCAGGCTGACCAGCGGGAAGAGGTAGCCGGAAGCCGAGTTGGGGTCGGCCCAGGCGAAGGTCTTGCCACGCAGATCCTCAACCGAGTGGTATGGGCTGTCGGCACGCACGAACATCACCGAGTAGTAGCCGATCGAGCCGTCCATCTCCTGCGGTACCACCAGCGGCTCGATGTTGCCGTTGGTCTCCAGCCATGCAGCGGCGTAGCCGCTGGCGCCCATGTCCATGACCTCGATCTGGCCGGCGGCGATGGCCTGGATGACACCGGCGTACTCCGAAGAGAGGTAGAGGTCGAGTTCGACGCCCAGTGTCTCACGGACGTGCTGGTCGAAGCCGCGGTAACGCGTTAAGGCAGCGCCCTGGGTCTCGACGCTCTGCACACCGTAGCGGAACTTCGGGTACTCGCTCTGCCAGGCGCTGGCGGTGCCGGCTGCGGTGAGCAGTGCCGCACCGGCGAGCATGGCAAGGCAGGAGGCCTTGAGCTGATTCAGGGTCTTCATGGGTCTATCCTCTCGTCGGTTGGGGTGTTGAGTAGGTGGGGTATCAAGTGGCGGTGCACGCTACTGGGGCGGCATCGTTCTCCAGCCAGGTCGAGGTGACGCCCTCATTGAAGTCCGCGTCGTGTTCGACTCCATAGATCTGGCGCACCGTGCCGCTGTCGAGCTGGGACGGTGCGCCGTCGAAGACCACGCAGCCGTCGCGCATGCCGATGACCCGGTCACAGTAGTGACGGGCGGTGTCCAGGGTGTGCAGGTTGCACAGTACGGTGATACCGTCCTCGCGGTTGATCCGGCGCAGGATATCCATCACCCGGCGGGCGTTGTGCGGGTCGAGCGAGGCGATCGGTTCATCGGCGAGCAGCAGTTGCGGCTGCTGGACCAGGGCGCGGGCGATGGCGACCCGCTGCTGCTGGCCGCCCGAGAGCGAGTCGGCGCGCTGCAGGGCGAACTGGGCCATCTCGACCCGTTCCAGGGTCAGGATTGCGCGCGCCCTATCCTCGCGCGGGAACCAGCGCAGTAGCGAGAGCAGGGTGTTGCGATAGCTCAGCCGGCCCATCAGCACGTTGGTCATGACGTCGAGCCGCGGCACCAGGTTGAACTGCTGAAAGATCATCCCGCAGCGGCGCTGCCACTGCCTCAGCGCACGCCCCTTGAGCTGGCTGACCGGATCGTCGTGCCAGCTGATGGTGCCGGCCGAGGGGTTGCCGAGCCGGTTGATGCAGCGCAGCAGGGTCGACTTGCCGGCGCCCGAACGGCCGATGATGCCGACCATCTCGCCGCTGTGGATCTCCAGTGTGACATCCTGAAGCGCCTTGAGGGTGCCAAATCGTTTTTCCAGGTTACGTATCTGCAGCATGGTGACCGGCTTCCGGTGGTGCGAGTGGCGGCCACTATACGACGTCTATGTGACAAAAAAATGAAAATATATTTTTTCTGAAAAAAGTAAAAATGAGTATTTCTCATTTTTGGGCGGACCATTATAGTGTCTGGAAACCGTACGAGGTCACCATGC
>SKWO01000055.1 GCA_007128895.1 Gammaproteobacteria bacterium | reverse complement strand
CGGCGGGCCAGCGGCAGGGTGAAGTTGCCGAGGCCGCAGAAGAGGTCGAGGACGTTGGCGTCGGGACCGGGCTCCAGCAGTTCGATGGCGCGGGCGACCATCTGCCGGTTGATCTCGGCATTGACCTGGGTGAAGTCGGTGGGCCGGAAGGTGTAGCCGACATCGAAGGCGTCCAGGCGGTAGCTCGGTTCGGTGATTCCGTCATCGATCGGGTGGACCGAGTCGGGACCGCCCGGCTGCAGATAGATGTCGAGGTCGTGCTCTCGGCCGAAGGCGGCCAGCGCGGCGCGGTCCGCCTCGCTGAGCGGGTCGAGGTGGCGAAAGGCCAGCGCGGTGCGGCTGTCGCCGATGGCGACCTCGATCTGGGGCAGCCGTTCGCGGGCGTCGAGGCCGCCGATCAGCGCGCTCAGTTCCAGTAGCCGCTTGCCGACCGACGGGTGCAGCACCTCGCACCGCTCCAGCTCGGCGATGTAGGGGCTGCGCCGTTCGCGAAAGCCGACCAGCACCCGCCCCTTCTTGGGTACCCATTTGACGCCGAGTCGCGCCTTCTGGCGGTAGCCCCAGATCGGCCCGGTCAGCGGGGGCAGCAGCTCGGGAATGGCCAGTGCGTTGCCGAGGTGGTGGAAGTCATCCACCAGCACCTGCTGTTTGATCCGGACCTGAGCCGGGTGGTCGAGGTGTTGCAGCGCGCAGCCGCCACAGATGCCGAAGTGGGGGCAGCGCGGCTCGACCCGATCGGGCGACGGGGTCAGCACGTCGACCACACGACCTTCGTCCCGATTGCGTCGCACGGAGGTGTATTCGAAGACGACCCGCTCGCCGGCCAGTGCGCCATCGATGAAGGTGACCTTGCCGTCGAGGCGGGCAACCCCCTTGCCCTCGTGGGTCAGCGAGTCGATGGTGGCCTCGAAGTGGCCGGACGGGATCTTTCGGCGCTTGCCCATCACCCCTCCCACTGGGCGAGGAAGGCGTCCAGATGGGGCTGGCCCATCGCCTCCAGGGTCTCGCGCAGCAGATGGTACTCCTCCATCAGCCCCTCCTCGGTGAGGCGACCGCGCATGCGCTCGAAGCGCAGGAAGACCAGCCAGGTGTTGAGCACATCGGTCTCGCAGTAGTGGCGGATCGCCTCGATCTCGCCGTTCTGGAAGGCGTCCCAGACCTTCGAGCCGTCCATCCCCATCTTGCCGGGAAAGCCGAGCAGCGTGGCGATCTCGTCGAGCGGGGCGTTGGCGCGCGGCTGGTAGCCGGCCAGTACGTCCATCAGGTCGATGTGGCGGTAGTGGAAGCGGCTGAGGTAGTTGTTGTAGCGAAAGTCGCGATCCTCATCACCGATCTCCCAATAGCGCGGGGCAGCGATGCCGTGCAACAGGGCGCGGTAGTGCAGCACCGGCAGATCGAAGCCGCTGCCGTTCCACGAGACCAGCGTGGGGGTAAAGCGGTCGATGCCGTCGAAGAAGCGCTGGATCAGTTCGGCTTCATCGGCATCGGCATCGCCCAGCGACCAGACCTTGACGCTGTCGCGGCTGCGAAAGACCGCCGAGATAGCGACGATACGGTGCAGATGCAGACGCAGGAAGTCATTGCCGGACTCCTGACGGCGCAGTTGGAACAGGGCGTTGGCGGCATCGTGGTCGCTGAGCCCGTCGAGGCCGTGGAGACGGCGCCCGGCCTCGACGTCGGGGACGGTCTCGATATCGAAGACGAGGGTGTTCATGCCGGAAAGACTCCCGTCGAAAGGTAGCGGTCCCCACGGTCGCAGACGATCGCCACGACCACCGCGTCGGGCTGTTCGGCGGCGATTCTGAGCGCGACGGCGATGGCGCCGCCGGAGGAGATGCCGGCAAAGATGCCCTCGCGGGCGGCGAGTCGACGCGTGGTCTCCTCGGCCTCCTCCTGACTCACATCAATGATGCGGTCGACCCGCTCCGGCTGGTAGATCGCCGGCAGGTACTCTTCTGGCCAGCGGCGAATACCGGGGATGCTGGCACCCTCGGCCGGCTGCACGCCGATGATCTCGATCGCCGGATTGCGCTCCTTGAGGTAGCGTGAGGTACCCATGATGGTGCCGGTGGTGCCCATGGCGCTGACGAAGTGGGTCATGGCGCCGTGGCTCTCCTGCCAGATCTCCGGCCCGGTTCCGGCGTAGTGGGCGCTCGGGTTGTCCGGGTTGGCGAACTGGTTGAGGACCTTGCCTTCACCGCTGCGCTCCATTGCCAGGGCCAGGTCGCGCGCCCCTTCCATGCCCTCCTGCTGGGTGACCAGAACCAGCTCGGCACCGAAGGCGCGCATCACCTGACGCCGTTCGACACTCAGGTTGTCGGGCATGATCAGGATCATGCGGTAGCCCTTGATCGCCGCCGCCATCGCCAGAGCGATGCCGGTATTGCCGCTGGTGGCCTCGATCAGGGTGTCGCCGGGGCGAATCTCCCCGCGCGCCTCGGCCTGCTGGATCATCGACAGGGCGGGCCGATCCTTGACCGAGCCAGCCGGGTTGTTGCCCTCCAGCTTGACCAGCACGGTGCCGCTGCCCGGTTGCGGCAGCCGCTGCAGGCGCACCAGTGGGGTCTGGCCGACAAAGTCCTCGATGGTGGGGAAGTTCATCGGCACTCTCCGTAGGAACCGTTCTGGCAGCGGCGGCCATCGTGCCACCAGGCGCCCGTGAAGTTGGTACGCACCAGGCTGGCACCGGTCAAGGTGACACCGGTCAGGTTGGCCTCGGCCAGGTTGGCGCCATTGAGCTTGGCGCCGGTCAGATTGGCGCCGGAGAGGTTGGCCTCGGCCAGGTTGGCCATGGTCAGGTCAGCCCCGGTCAGGTCGGCGCCGGCCAGGTTGGCCTCGGCCAGATTGGCCCGTACCAGGCTGGTGCTGCGCAGATTGGCTTCGCGCAGGTTGGCTTCGGCGAGCTGGGCGCGGTTGAGCATCGCGTTATCGAGGATGATGCCGCTGAGGTTGGCCTGCCCCAGATTGGCCCGGTTGAGGGTGACCCGAGAGAAGTTGGCTCCGCTAAGATTGCGCTCGCGCAGGTCGGCCCGCTCCAGCAGGGTGCCGATGCAGATGGTCTCCGGCTCAATCGGACAGTCGTTGATCTCCAGCTCCTCCTGGGCACTGACCAGGGGTGCGAGAAGAAACAGGAAGACGGGTATGAAAC
The DNA here is from genome assembly GCA_007128895.1 of Gammaproteobacteria bacterium. GTDB lineage: Bacteria > Pseudomonadota > Gammaproteobacteria > SKWO01 > SKWO01 > SKWO01. The sequence goes on along the minus strand of SKWO01000055.1, from coordinate 19,088 downwards.
GCTGGTTTTTCAGCATATTGAGCGACTCTCCTGATCAGCGTTCGAGGACGGCAAAGGCCACGGCGTAGCCGTCGTCGTCACTCAGGGAAAGGTGGCTGGTGGTGATTCCGTAGCGCCGTAACAGTGTCTCGGCATGGCCGCTGAAGCGCAGCTCGGGGCGCCCATGGGTATCGTGGCCGGTGGCGATATGCTGTAGGCTCAGACCACCGCTGAAGCCGGTTCCGAACGCCTTGGCGGCGGCCTCCTTGGCGGCGAAACGACGGGCCAGCAGACGGGCCGGACTGGGTGAGGTGGTGAATCCGTGCCACTCTTCGGCCGTGAGGATGCGGCGGGCAAAGCGTTCGCCATGGCGCGCCAGCGCCTGCTCGATGCGCTCGGTGCATACGATATCGGTACCGATCCCGTGGATCACCGACGTGCCTCGATCATCAGCCGCTTCATCTCACGCACCGCCGCTTCCAGTCCATCGAAGAGGGCCCGGGCGACGATGGCGTGGCCGATATTCAGTTCACGAATGGCCGGGATAGCGGCTATCGGAGTGACATTGTGGTAGTGCAGACCGTGGCCGGCATTGACCTGCAGGCCGGCGGCGACACCGGCGGCGACTGCGGCACGAATGCGCTCGAACTCGTTCGCGCGTTCGGCACGACCGGCGGCATCGGCGTAGCCACCGGTGTGGATCTCGATCACCGGCGCACCGGCCTGCGCAGCCGCCTCGACCTGGCGCGGGTCGGGGTCGACAAAGAGCGAGACACGTACCCCCGCCGCGGCCAGCCGTGCACACGCCTCGGCCATGCGCGCGGGCTGTCCGGCAACATCGAGGCCGCCCTCGGTGGTCAGCTCCTCACGGCGCTCAGGCACCAGGCAGCAGTCGGCCGGACGGATGCGCTCAGCGATGGCCAGCATCTCCTCGGTCACGGCCATCTCCAGGTTCATCCGGCTCTGCAGGGTCTGCGCCAGCAGTTCGATGTCGCGCTCCTGGATGTGGCGACGGTCTTCGCGCAGATGGACGGTGATCGCATCGGCACCGCCCCGCTCGGCGACGAAGGCGGCCTCGACCGGGTCGGGGTAGCGGGTGCCGCGGGCCTGACGCAGGGTAGCAATATGGTCGATGTTGACCCCCAGCAGCGGGGCTTCGGACGCTCTCATGGACCGATCGTCACTCACGGATGCAGCTCCTTGCTCTCGGGCGGCCATTCGGCCTGCCTCCTCGGCTGCCCAGTATACCATCGCGCCAGCTCGCGGGAGTGCAGCGGGCGCTGGCCGACATGGGGCGCCAGTATGCTGCGCATCAGTCCCTTCAGTTGCGCCAGCTGGGCGGCGTCGAATGGGCCGCCCTCATGCAGCGCCAGCAGGGTGGCCCCGTCCACCGCCACCCCGTCCCCGCTGGGGGTGAAGTAGACCGCGCCGTGTTGTGGCAGATAGCGATAGCGCGTGTCGCGGCGCAGCGGCGCACCATCTTCACTGCACTGTTCCAGATCGAGGCCGTAGCCGAGCAGATGGAGCAGATCGCGTTCGAACAGGCGCAGGACTGGTTCTGGGTTTGCCCCCGCCGCCAACTGATCCAGCGTGGCATTGTGCCGCTGAAAGAGTTCAGGGTGGGGATCATGGCGCCGGGTCATGCGCAGCAACAGCTCGTTGGTATAGAAGGCGCAGGCAATCGAACGCCCGTGCAGGTGACGGGCCGGGCCAACCGACTCGGCATGGTTGAGCGAGAGCAGCTCTCCCCGCCCCCGCCACGAGACCAGCAGCGATGAAAAGGGTTCGATCACCCCTTGCCAGCGCTTGCGTGCCCCGCGCGCCACCGCACCGATGCGGCCGTGGTCGCGGCTGAAAAGCTCGATCAGCAGGCTGCTGTCACGGTAGTCGCGCCGGTGCAGAACCGTGGCGGGATGGAGCTCGACCTGCATCGACGGCTCGCGTATCCGTGGCCGATCTCAGCGGTCCTGGTAGCCCAGGCTGAGCAGGGCGCGCTCATCATCGGCCCACCCCTCCTTGACCTTGACCCAGAGCTGCAGGAAGACCTTGCGCCCGAAGAGCGCCTCCATGTCCTGTCGGGCCTGGCTGCCGACCTGCTTCAGGCGTGCCCCACCCTTGCCGATCACGATCGCCTTCTGGTTGTCGCGCTCGACCCAGATCAGGGCGTCGATGTGGGCTACCCCGCGCTCTTCGCGAAAGCCTTCGATCTCGACGGTCACGGCGTAGGGCAGCTCGTCGCCCAGGCCGCGGGTCAGCTTTTCGCGCACGATCTCGGCGGCGAGGAAGCGTTCGCTGCGGTCGGTGAGCTGATCCTCGGGAAAGAGCGGTGCCCCTTCCGGCAGGCGCTGCAGGATCTCGTCGCGCAGGGCGTCCAGGTTGTCGTTGTTCTTGGCCGAGACCGGCACGCTGACCACCGGTGCGATCTGTTCGGTCATCTCCTGCAGAAAGGGGAGCAGACGTGCCTTGTCGGCCACGCGATCGACCTTGTTGATGACCAGGATGCAGGGGCGACCGCTCTCACGCACCCGCTGCAGGGCGAAGGCATCGTCCTCGCCCCAGTGCAGCGCCTCGACCACCAGCAGCACCAGATCGACCCCCTCGATGCCCGAGGTGGCGGCCCGGTTGAGGTAACGGTTCATCGCCTTGCCCGCCTTGCGATGCAGCCCCGGGGTATCGACGTAGACGATCTGTCCGCCATCCAGACTGTCGATGCCGAGTACGCGGTGGCGAGTGGTCTGCGGCTTGCGTGAGGTGATCGACAGCTTCTGCCCGATCAGGTGGTTGAGCAAGGTCGACTTGCCGACGTTGGGGCGCCCGGCGATGGCGACAAAGCCGCTGCGGTAGGGGGTGGTTTCGGTCATCTCTTTGCCTCGGGCATCAGGTGTTCCAGAGCGGTTTGTGCGGCACTTTGCTTGGCCTTGCGGCGTGAGCCGCCGCTGGCCCTAAAGGGGGGGAGATCGCTGACACGGCACTCGACTTGAAAGGTCTGATCGTGCGCCTCGCCCTCGATCGCGAGCACCCGGTACTCCGGCAGGGCCAGACCACGTGATTGCAGAAACTCCTGCAGCCGTGTCTTCGGGTCTTTCAGGCGTGCCATCGAGTGGGCCTCGTCGAGACGACTGCCCAGGCTGTCATGGATAAAACGGGTGGCCGGCTCAATGCCGCCATCCAGATAGATGGCACCGATCAACGCTTCGAAGGCGTCCGAGAGGATCGAATCGCGGCGATGGCCGCCGCTCTTCATCTCGCCGGAGCCAAGCACCAAATGGTCACCCAGTTGGAGCGCGCGGGCCAGCTCCGCCAATGTCTCGCCCTTGACCAGACTGGCGCGCAGACGACTCAGATTGCCTTCGTCAAGCCGGGGGTGGCGCTCATAGAGCGCGGCAGCAACGACAAAGCCGAGCACGGCATCACCGAGAAACTCAAGTCGTTCATTGTGTTGGCCTCCAGCGCTGCGGTGGGTCAGCGCCGTCTGCAACCACTGACGATCCTGAAACCGGTAGCCGATGCGCCTTGCCAGACGCTCCAGTCCGACACTCAACGCACCGCCACCTCGACGCTTCGATCAAAACGCAGAACGACATCAATGTTGCTGATGAGCGGCTTGCGCACCTCGTAGTCGACGGTGACGCGCCACGCATTCTGGCCAGCGCGCTCCACGCTAATGTCGCCACGCTCAACACTGTATACGCTATTGATGGAGAGTCTGCGCATCAAAGCGGCATGGACCGTACCGGGCGTGGTTAGTTCGGCACGCTCAGCTTCTTGCAACGAGTTCATCGCTCCCCTGACGTTGAAATATTCCATGTAGCTGGGCACGATCTTGATTGCCATTATCAGCAAAAAGCCTGCCGTGAGGACGATATAGGAGATCAGAATCAATGACATGCCGCGCTGTCTTGATGGAAAGATATGAGTCTGCATGGTCTTAGCTCCCTTGTAGTAACTTTGTATTATAGATGCTGATCAACGAATTCGGGTGCCGATGCGGCTCCACTGATTACTGCCGCCACTACTGTCCCAGTGCATCCAGATCAGGAAGGCCCGGCCCACCAGCAGTGATTCGTCAACGGTGCCCCAAAAGCGACTGTCACGGCTGTTGTCGCGGTTGTCGCCGATGACAAAGTACTCCCCCTCCGGGATAATCACACTGAAGTTTTGGCTGGGTGCATCCGGAATGTGCATGACCTGGTACTCGCGCTGATCAAGCTGTTCGGTAAAGAGTCGGGAGCCGGTCATGGCCGCCGCTGCACCTCGACCGACAAAGCTGCCGGCAGGTACCGGGTCGATGCGCTCACCGTTGACGTAGAGCACCTTGTTGACATATTCGACCCGGTCGCCCGGGAGCCCGACCACCCGCTTGATGTAGTCGATGCGGGGATCTTCCGGATAGCGGAAGACCATCACGTCGCCGCGCTGCGGCTGGCCACCGGGGATGATCAGCGTGTTGCTCACCGGCAGGCGGATACCATAGGAGAACTTGTTGACCAGAATAAAGTCACCGGTCAGCAGCGTCGGCATCATCGAGCTGGAAGGGATGCGAAACGGCTCGGCGACGAAGGAGCGCAGGATCAGCACCACCAGCAGGACCGGAAAGAAGGAGCGGGCGTACTCGACCACGACCGGCTCGGCGCGCTCGCTGCCCTGCCCTCGCGTGGCGACGGCGTAGCCACCCCAGATCAGACCACTGGTCAGGGTGGCCAGCACCAGAATCAGCGCGAAGTCGATGTTCATCACTCCTTCCCCGTGCGCAGTACCGCGAGAAAGGCCTCTTGCGGGATCTCGACCGAACCGACCTGTTTCATGCGCTTCTTGCCCTCTTTCTGCTTCTCCAACAGCTTGCGTTTGCGGGTGGCGTCGCCGCCATAGCACTTGGCGGTGACGTTCTTGCGCAGTGCCTTGACCGTGGAGCGGGCGATGATATGGCTACCGATGGCGGCCTGGATCGCCACCTCGAACATCTGGCGCGGGATCAGCTCTTTCATCTTCTCCACCAGCTCGCGTCCGCGCGACTGGGCGAACTGGCGGTGGACGATGATCGCCAGCGCATCCACCCGGTCGCCGTTGATCAACACATCGACCCGCACCAGATCGGCCGGCTGGAAGTGGCTGAACTGGTAGTCGAACGAGGCGAAACCGCGGCTGATCGACTTCATCCGGTCGAAAAAGTCGAGCACCACCTCGGAGAGCGGCAGCTCGAAGGTCAGCGAGACCTGGTTGCCGTGGTAGAGGATCTTCTTCTGTACGCCACGCTTCTCGATGCAGAGGTTGATCAACCCACCGATATGCTCTTTCGGGGTCAGCAGGTTGGCCGTGATGATCGGCTCACGGATCTCGTCGATCTCGTTGGTCGGTGGCAACCCGGAGGGGTTGTCGACGTGCAGCGTCTCGCCCCGCGTGGTGACCACCTGGTAGATCACGGTCGGCGCGGTGGTGATCAGGTCGAGATCGTACTCGCGCTCCAGCCGCTCCTGGATGATCTCCATGTGCAGCATGCCGAGAAAGCCGCAGCGAAAACCGAAGCCAAGCGCCTGCGAGGTCTCCGGCTCGTAGAAGAGCGCAGCATCGTTCAGGCGCAATTTGGCCAGCGCCTCGCGCAGATCCTCGTAGTCCTCCGAATTGACCGGATAGAGGCCGGCGAAGACCCGGGGCTGCATCGCCTTGAAACCGGGCAGCGCCTGCTGGGCCGGCTTGTCCGCCGTGGTCAGCGTGTCGCCTACCGGGGCGCCGTCGATCTCCTTGATCGCGGCGATAACGTAGCCGACCTCACCGGCGCCCAACCCCTGGGTCGGGGTCCGCTTCGGGGTAAAGATGCCGACCTCGCTGATCGGGTGGCTGCGCCCGGTCGACATCACCAACAGTTTGCCCTTGGCCGGCAGGTAGCCGTTCATCACCCGCACCAGCGAGATGACACCGACGTAGTTGTCGAACCAGGAGTCGATGATCAGCGCCTGCAGCGGCGCCTCAGGGTCGCCCTGGGGCGCTGGGATGCGCTCGACCAGCTGCTCCAGCAAGGCCGCCACCCCCTGCCCGCTCTTGGCGCTGATCTCCAGCGCATCGCCAGCGTCGATGCCGATCACGTCCTCGATCTCGGCCTTGACCCGCTCCGGCTCGGCCTGGGGCAGATCGATCTTGTTCAGCACCGGCACCACCTCGAGCCCCAGATCGATCGCCGTGTAGCAGTTGGCCACACTCTGCGCCTCAACCCCCTGCGCTGCATCGACCACCAGCAGCGCGCCTTCGCAGGCGGCCAGCGAGCGTGAGACCTCGTAGGAGAAGTCGACATGACCTGGCGTGTCGATGAAGTTGAGCTGATAGGTCTGGCCGTCGGCGGCGCGGTAGTTCAGGGTGACGCTCTGCGCCTTGATGGTGATACCGCGTTCGCGCTCGATATCCATTGAGTCGAGTACCTGCGCCGACATCTCGCGTTCGGTCAGGCCGCCGCAGAGCTGGATCAGGCGATCGGCCAGGGTCGACTTGCCGTGGTCGATGTGTGCGATGATCGAAAAATTTCTGATGTTACTCAGGTCACCCAATGGATCTGCTCCCGAAAAGAGAATGCGCGGTTGGGCGTCGCTCCATGCCCAACCGCGCATTGTAATCGAAGACGGCGGATATTGCCCGTTTCAGCCCCTCATTCGGGCACCCTGAGCGGGATGAAACTGGCGCCCTCGCCACGCCGCACCAGTACCGGCACGGTGCGGCCGGCCGGCAGATCGCGCACCAAGCGGGCAAAGTGGTCGGCGCTTTCGATCTCAGCTTGGTTGATACGCAGCAAGACATCACCGGCATTCAGCCCGGCATTCGCCGCTGCCCCTCCCGGTGCGATGCGCACAATCTGTACACCGCCACTCGGTACCCCGAGGCGTTGCCGTTGCTGGGCGTTGAGGTCGCTCACGGCCAGGCCGATACGATCGGTGGTGTCGCGCTCGGGTGACGCCTCTTCCGGCTTGGCCTGAGCACGCTTGTCGTCCTCGGGCAGCTCGGCTATCACCACCCGGAGGGTGCGGGTGCGGCCGTCGCGGATCACCTTCATCTGCACCCGGCTGCCGGCCCGCACCGAGCCGACCAGTGGCGGCAGCTCGGAGGAGTGGGTGACCTCGCGGCCATTGAATTCGACGATGACATCGCCCACACGCACGCCGGCCGCCGCCGCCGGGCTTCCTTCCATGACCTGGCTGACCAGGGCGCCGTGCGGATGGCGCATGCCGAACGATTCGGCCAGTTCGCGGGTGACGTCCTGGATCATGACACCGAGCCAGCCGCGGCTGACCCGTCCGCTCTCGCGCAGTTGTTGAGCGGTATCCATGGCAACATCGATCGGGATGGCAAAGGAGAGGCCCATGAAGCCGCCGGAGCGGCTGAAGATCTGCGCATTGACACCCACCACCTCACCGCGCTGGTTGAACAACGGCCCACCGGAGTTGCCGGGGTTGATCGCCACATCGGTCTGGATGAACGGTACATAGGTCTCACGCGGCAGACTGCGCCCGATGGCGCTGACCACCCCGACTGAGACCGAGTGCTCGAAGCCGAACGGGGAACCGATCGCCAACACCCATTCGCCGACACGCAGCTGCTGCGAGCTGCCGATATGGGTAGTGGGCAGCCCGCGCGCATCGATCTTGAGCAGGGCAATGTCGGTGCGCTCGTCATGGCCAACGACCTCGGCCACAAACTCGCGTCGGTCGGAGAGGCGCACCACGATCTCGGTGGCATCCCTCACCACATGATAGTTGGTCATGATGTAGCCATCGGCATCGATGATAAAGCCTGAGCCAAGCGATTCGCTGCGAAACTCCTCCTCACCCGGAGGCCCCTCTTCACCGAAGAAGTGGCGAAAGAGGTCGTTCCACGGAGAGCCTTCCATGCCGGGAATGCGCAATTCCGGCGGCATGCCATGACGCCCGCGGTTGCGGGTAACACGCTGGGTGGTGCTGACGTTGACCACGGCCGGGCTGCTCTGTTCGACCAGCTCGGCAAAGTCGGGCAGCATGGCCCCAGAGCGCGCTTGCGCCTGCGTTGAAAAGAACAGAGCAACAAAAATCAAAACAGTATATTGAAGCGTACTCTTCATGCGCATCATAGAGTGGTTTCCGTCCTGATTTATCGATGTTGAATGGAGATGGGTGATTCGATCGGACCGTTTGAGATGCGACGCAGAATCACCGGCTGATAGCGCGGGTTGTGCTGAATCTGGCGACTGAATCGCCGCACCCAGTACAGCCCGCCGGCGAGACCGATCAGCGCGAAGAGCGGGGTCAGCCAGGCTGCCTGTTCAAGCTGCCAGGCCGGGGCCATGGCCTCACCGAGAACCGCCATCCCCAGCATAGTCAGCAAGGGCAGCAGGTAGACGATGACCGACCCACTGAGCAGGGCGCGTTCCTCGATACCGATCACGACAGTCTCGGTCGGTTCGGCACCGATGGGGTTGAGTACGCGCACCCGCTGGGTGCGGTTGAAGAGTTTGCCCAGCACGCTGGTTCCACACCCCTTGCTGGCCTGACAGCTGCCGCAGGAGGAGGTTCGCTCCGCCTCGACCCAGGCGACACCCTCTTCGGCCACCTCAACGACGGTGACGGTCTGCTCGATCATCGTCGAACCGAGGTTCCGATCATACGCACGGCGGCCTCGGGCAAGGCCCCGACCACGGTGATCTGATAGCCTTCGAAGAGCGTGCTGTAAGCATTCACAGCCCCCATCCTGGAGCCACCGGCCAGCGGCGGCTGCTCTTCCTCCAATGGCTCGATGAAGACCGAAACACTGGTAAGACCGTCACTGTAGACCAAGTGGTCGACCGGTGCACGGCTGGCCGAGATATGCTTGCGGCGGTAGATCTCGAGGGCAAAACCGTCGGGGAGCTGCGCTACCTCCCAGCGAAGGCCGTCTTCCAGCATGGCTTCGTTGATCTCGTCCTTGTGGTGGTACCAGTAGAAGCCTTCTCCCGAGATCTCAGGCTGCAGCCACTGATCCGGAATCTCATCTACCACCTCAACGTCGGTGAACATGAACTGCTCGATCGGCCTGCCCTGCTCGTCGACCAGGTCAGCCTTGAGCAGCAGACCGGTTTCGGTATCGATCCAGAATTCGTGGCCATAGCGGTAGTCATCCAGCGGCTGGATCGTCACCCGCTGAGTCGCGCGCCCGGCAACGCGATCCTCCTCCCCCATGCCAAAGTGGTAGTAGCGCTCCAGTTGGTCGATACGCTCAGGCAACAGGACGGGAAAATTGCGTCGGGCGCTACGGCTGCGCTCGACGACCACGGAACGGCTGTCCGGCAGGATGCAGGTGACCAGGTTGTTGTCGCGCAACACCTCACGGGGTGACCCGGTCAAAGAGACCAGGCGCTCATGCTCACCGGTGGCGTCGGATCGGTGGATGATGCGCATGGCATGCAACTGGGTGCCGTGCAGGTAGACGAAGGTTCCACGGTAATCAAGGGCATGCAGGGCGTGTGCAGTGCGCTCAAGCCAGTGTTTGGCCTCACCGCTGCCGAGTGAGGCATTCGCGACATTGCTGGCCAGCAGGAGCGTCAGGGCCAACCAGGCGACCGATCTCATTCGCGGCCGACCTCATTCGGTGCAAACCCGACGATGCGCATGTAGGGCAAGACGCCCTGAATGCCACTCGATGCGGCGTACTCATTGTGGTTGACCACATAGCTGTTGAGTCGCGACTCCAGCGCCGGTTCGGTGCGGTTCCAGTGCAGCGGGCTACCGACCGGCTGGCTGGCTACGGTAACCGGCGAGGCGGACGGTGAGGCCGCGTGGGGCGTCGGCTGGGAGAGGGCCGGATCGTTGGCCATCTCGCCGGGCAGCAGGAGCAGTACGGCAGCCGTTGCCACGGAGGCAGCCAATGCCAAGCCGGCGGTCTGACGCGCGTGGCGGGCAAAGGTGGTATAAGGCCGTCGTTTGGGGGCTGCGATGATGGCCGGTTCGCGTGCAATCGCGTTGGAGATGTTCGCCAGGATATCGTCAGGAAGTGTCTGCGGCTGTTCGCCGCGCATCAGGCGGCCAATCTGGTGGTAGCGATGCCACTGCCTGTGTGCGCCTGTGTCGGTGAGCAGCCGATCAATCGCCGCTTCCAGCTCCAGGCCGGACAGCTCGCCGTCGAGCAGTGCGGAGAGTTGGTCATCGGAAGGATGTGCGGCTTGGTTGCCGATGTGTACTCGACTCGGTTTCACTCGAGATAGTCCTCCAGCTTGCGTTCAATCGCCTCACGGGCGCGGAAGATGCGCGAACGGACGGTGCCGATCGGGCAGTTCATCGCCGTAGCGATCTCCTCATAACTCAATCCTTCGAGTTCGCGCAGCGTGATCGCTGTGCACAGGTCCTCGGGAAGCGCTTCCAGTGCTTCCACCAAGGCGATCTCGACCTCGGCCTTGACCGCCATGCGCTCCGGCGTGGCGATCTCCTTCAACGCAGTCGCACCTTCGTACTGCTCGGCATCACCCGCATCGATGTCACTGTCCGGCGGCCTCCGGCCCAACGCCACCAGATGGTTTTTGGCCGTATTGATGGCGATCCGGTACAGCCAGGTGTAGAAGGCGCTGTCTCCTCGAAACGAGGGCAGTGCCCGATACGCCTTGATAAAGGCCTCCTGGGCCACATCGTGGACCTCGTGCGAGTCGTGCACGTAGCGCGAGATCAGCTTGATGATCCGGTGCTGATAACGCAGCACCAGAAGATCAAACGCCTTGCGTTCACCACGCTGCACCCGCTCGACGAGTGCCTGGTCCGTACTCTGATCGCCCATTCGGGCCCAATCCTTAACGGGGCGTGCCCCGCTGCTCGTTCTGACAACGTTACTGTACGAATAGTTTCCGGCCTTCTATTATTACCGCATCTGCCCACCTTGTAACCTGTTCGTCAGCCGAGAGTCCAATTTGAAGATATCACCCGAACCTTTCGATGTCCTGATCATCGGGGCCGGCGCTGCCGGCCTGACGACGGCACTGCGCCTGCCTGCCGAACTGCGCGTCGCGGTGGTGGCCAAGGGGCCGCTCGATCTGGGCTGTACGCTGTGGGCACAGGGCGGAATTGCGGCTGTACTGGACGCCACCGACAGCCTGGATGCGCACGTTCAGGATACGCTGGAAGCGGGCGCCGGTCTCTGTCATGAAGCGGCCGTGCGTCAGGTGGTGGAGCATGGTCGTGCTGCCGTGGAGTGGCTTGATGCGCAAGGGGTCGCCTTCTCCACCGACAGCCAGGGTGCATTCGATCTAGGACGTGAGGGCGGACACGGCAACCGACGTATCGCCCACGCTGACGATGCCACGGGGCGTGCCATCGAGCACGCTCTGGTAGCGCGTGTGCGCGAACGTGCCAATATCGTGTTGTTCGAACACCATGTGGCGATCGACCTGATTATCCGGCACGACGCCACGCAGCGGCGCTGTGTCGGCGCCTACTTTCTTGATCGTCGCCAGGACCGGGTCGTGCCACTGGCGGCGCGCGCCACCGTGCTGGCCACCGGCGGGGCCAGCAAGGTCTACCTCTACTCCAGTAACCCGGACATCACGACCGGGGATGGCATCGCCATGGCATGGCGGGCCGGCTGTCGGGTGGCCAATCTCGAGTTCAATCAGTTCCACCCGACCTGCCTCTTCCACCCCAAGGCCAAGAGTCTGCTGATCAGCGAGGCCGTGCGCGGTGAAGGGGGGCGCCTGCTGCTGCCCTCTGGCGAGCCCTTCATGCAGCGCTTCGACCCACGGGGGGAGCTGGCACCGCGCGACATCGTCGCCCGCGCCATCGATCACGAGATGAAGCGGCTCGGCAGCGAACACGTGCTGCTCGACATCAGTCACAAGCCGGAAGCCTTTGTGCGTGAACGCTTTCCCAACCTCTATCGTCGCTGCCTCGCATACGGCTTCGACATGACCCGAGACCCTCTTCCTGTGGTGCCTGCCGCCCACTACACCTGCGGCGGTGTCGTCACCGATCTGGACGGACGCACCGACCTTGCCGGGCTCTATGCCGTCGGTGAAGTCGCCTTCACCGGCCTGCACGGCGCTAACCGTCTGGCCAGCAACTCACTGCTGGAATGCCTGGTCTTTGGCCAGAAAGCCGCCGAGCATATCGCGTCGACCCTGCATGCGTATCCGGTTCTGCCGGATCTGCCCCCATGGGATGAGAGTCGCGTGACCGACTCCGATGAAGCCGTGGTGGTCACCCACAACTGGGACGAGCTGCGTCGCACCATGTGGGACTACGTTGGTATCGTGCGCACGGACAAGCGGCTGCTGCGCGCCCGTCAGCGCATCGAGCTGCTGCGCCGCGAGGTCGAGGACTACTATGCCCACTTTCGTGTGACCAACGATCTGATCGAGCTACGCAATCTGGCGCTGGTGGCCGAGCTGATCGTGCATTGTGCCCTGCGCCGCAAGGAGAGCCGCGGACTGCACTACAGTCTGGACTACCCGGTGACCGCCACAGAGATATCCGTCCACGATACCCTACTCACGCCGCGAGACCCACCGCAATAAGCATTGCCTATCTGCGCATAAACAGATTATTCTTGTCCTGCGGCCGTCTCGGACATAATTTTACAGCGAGATTGCTGTATGATTGCAGTGTCGCGGCTATTCGACTGGCACGACGAATGGCACGACAGTGCAGCGATCCGAAAGCCTTCACCTCAAGGAAACGGGTGGCTGGACAGGCGGGGGCATGGGGTATGCCTCCCGACCGCAAGCTCTAATGGACTAGAACCATAACTAATCAAGGCCCTAAGAGGAGGTACCATGAAACAAAAACTGATCCAGGCAGCGCTGCTTTCCGGCCTGCTTGCCACCGGTTCGGCCTTTGCCGGATCTCCCTCTCCGCAGGCGCTCAGCTTCACCTGCGCCGGATGTCACGGCTTCAATGGCGCCAGCGTCGGCCCGGCATCGCCGAGCTTGGCCGGTCTGCCCAGAGATTTCTTCATCGACGCCATGGTCGCTTATCAGGAGGGAACCCGTCCTGCAACCGTGATGGATCGCATTGCCAAGGGTTATACCTTGGAAGAGATCCAGGCGATGGCTGACTTCTTTGCTTCCCAGACCTACACTCCGGCTCAGCAGTCGTATGACGCCTCGCTGGTCAGCGCCGGCAAGAGCATCATGGAGCGTCGCCGCAGCTGTGGCACTTGCCATGAAGAGGGTGGCACCTTCGGTATCGAAGATCTGCCGCAGATCGCCGGCCAGTGGTCGCCTTACATCCGCTTCAGCATTCAGGACTTCCGTGAGTTCGGTCGCCCGATGAGCGATGACAAGGCTCGCCCGATCGAGGCGCTCTCCGCCAGTGATATCGAAGCTGTGGTGGCGTACCTCGCCAGCAAGCAGGACCCGGCTCTCTACCAGCACGACCACTAATAGGATTGGGGGAAGTTCCATGATTAAATTCAACCGCAGACAGTTCATCAAGGCCGCCGGCCTGACTGGCGTCGCTGCCGGCATGCCGCTGACGGCAGCGTGCGCCGCCAACCACGGTGGCGGCAGCGCCAAGGGCCGTGTCGTTATCGTCGGTGGCGGCACCGGCGGTGCCACCGCTGCCCGCTACATCAAGCACCTTGATCCGGCCATCGACGTGACCCTGATCGAGGCCGGCCAGACCCACCACACCTGTTACTTCAGTAACCTGGTGATCGGTAACCTGCGTACTCTGGACAGCATCGAACAGCGCTTCGACAACCTGCGCGCCAGCGGCATCAAGGTTGTCAACCAGAAGGCGACCGCGATCGACACCAACGCCAAGACGGTCACCACCGCCGATGGCCAGAGCCACGGCTACGATCGCCTGATCGTCTCGCCGGGTATCGACTTCGCTAACAACATCGAGGGCTACGACGAAGCCGCCCACGAGATCATGCCGCACGCCTGGAAGGCCGGCCCGCAGACCGCCCTGCTCAAGCAGCAGATCCAGGCGATGCCGGAGAACGGCGTGGTTGTGATTGCCGCGCCGCCGAACCCGTTCCGCTGCCCGCCCGGGCCGTACGAGCGTGCCTCGCTGATCGCCAACTACTGCAAGCAGCACAAGCCGCGCGCCAAGGTCATGATCATCGATGCCAAGGACGCCTTCGCCAAGCAGGGGCTCTTCAACCAGGGCTGGCAGCGCCACTACGGTGACATGGTCGAGTGGGTCAGCGGTGCCAACACCAACGGTGGTGTCAAGCGTGTCAACCCGGGTGCGATGACTGTCCACACCGAGTTTGATGACATCAAGGCCGATGTGGCCAACGTCATCCCGGCACAGAAGGCAGGTCGTATCGCCGAGTTGGCTGGTCTGACCAACGAGGGTGGCTGGTGCCCGGTCAACTTCAAGACCTTCGAGTCGACCCTGGTCAGCGATGTCCATGTCATCGGTGATGCCGCCATTGCAGGACCGATGCCGAAGTCTGGCTACATTGCCAACAGCCATGGCAAGACCGTGGCCCTGGCTATCGTCGACATCATGAACGGTCGTGATCCAGGCCAGCCCAGCTTCCTGAACACCTGCTATAGTCTGCTGACTTCTGAACAGGCGATTTCGGTTGCTGCGGTCTGGGGTCTGGATGCGAACGGCGAAGTTGTCACCAAGAACGCCGGTCTGACCCCGATGGATGCCAGCGACGCGTTCCTCGCCCGCGAGGTCGAGTACGCCAAGAGCTGGTACAAGAACCTGGTGAGCGACGCCTGGGGTTGATCCCGGACTCGCCCTACCCCTAAGCGGGGCCCTTCGGGGCCCCGTTTTTTTTCGTCCAGGCAACCTGTTGCACCCGGTTTCTGATACCATCTCTGCCCATGTCTTTCGCCCTCTCCCCCTCCCCAGAGGGGCCACAGCTTGTTGTACGTGCACTGGCTGCGCAGCGCGGTGATCGCCCGCTCTTCGCCGGTCTTGATCTGATGCTGACTGCGGGGGATGGGCTCTGGGTGCGTGGCCACAACGGCGTGGGCAAAACGACCCTGCTGCGTCTACTCGCCGGGCTTTCGCAACCCCTGCACGGGGAGGTCACCTGGCGTGGCAGGTCGTTGCGTGACGCACTGGAGGAGTGGCCCGGTGATCTGCTCTATATTGGCCATCGCCACGGCCACAAGGAGATTCTGAGCTGCCTGGAGAACCTTACCTTCCAGCTCGCCCTGATTGGCGCGCCACACGACGAACCGCACTGCCTGGCAGCGCTCGATGCGGTCGGGTTGGGTCACCTGGCTGACCTGCCGGTACGTAGCCTCTCGCAGGGGCAGCAACGGCGTCTGGCCTTGGCCCGGCTGTTCGCCGGCCACGCCACGCTGTGGATTCTGGACGAGCCCTTCACCGCGCTCGACCGCCATGCCTGCCGCTGGGTCGAGGCGCGCCTTGATGAGCATCTGGCGCGAGGCGGTGTTGCCGTCGTGACCTCGCACCAGCCACTGGCCACCACGCGCACGCTGCGCGAACTCGATCTGGAGGCACTGGCTTGATGCGCCATCCTCTACTGGCCCTACTGCGTCGCGACCTTGCCCTCTTTCTGCGGCGACGCCAGGATCTGATCACCCTCCTCGGCTTCTTTCTGATTGCCTTGGCCCTTTTTCCGCTGGGCATCTCTCCCGAGCCGGAGCTGTTGCGCCTGATCGCTCCCGGGGCGGTCTGGATCGCCGCCCTCTTCGCCACGGTGCTGTCGCTGGAACGACTCTTTACCGATGACCTGAACGACGGTACGCTTGAACAGCTATTGCTGTGCGGCCAGCCGTTGGCGCTGGTCGTGCTGATCCGGCTGCTGGCCCACTGGCTGCTGACCGGCCTGCCGCTGGTACTGCTCGCACCGCTGATCGGGCTGCAGTTTTCCCTGACGCTGCAGGAGACGGTGGTACTGGCTCTGGCACTGCTGCCGGGCACCCTGACCCTGACGCTGCTCGGCGGCATCGGTGCCGGACTGACGGCCGGCCTGCGCGGCAGTGGCGGCCTGGTCACGCTGCTGCTGCTGCCGCTCTATGTCCCGGTCCTGATCGTCGGCACAACCGCCATCGCCGCCGCGATGGCCCAGGGCGAGGCGCAGCCGTACCTGTTGCTGCTGGCCGCCATGTTGGCGGCGGCGCTGCCGTTGGCACCGTGGGCCACGGCAGCGGCGCTGCGCATCACACTGGATTGAGACGAGAACAAGCCCTATGGAACAGGATGGACGCATACGCTGGCTGAAGTTCTCTTCGCCGCGCCACTTCTACCACCTGGTCGATCGCGTGATACCTTGGGCCTGGTGGGTAGCCGGTATTGCTCTGGTGGTGGGACTGACGATCGGTTTTCTGATCGCCCCGGCCGATTACCAGCAGGGTAACAGCTACCGGATCATGTTCATCCATGTGCCGGCTGCCTGGATGTCGATGTTCATCTACCTGCTGATCGCCGGCTACGCCTTCATCCATCTGGTCTGGCGGGTCAAGATGGCTGATGTAATGGCGATCTCGTTGGCCCCGACCGGGGCGATCTTCGCCTTTCTCTCGCTGTGGACCGGGGCCCTGTGGGGACGTCCTACCTGGGGTGCTTACTGGGTCTGGGATGCCCGACTGACCTCGTCGCTGCTGCTGCTGCTGCTCTATCTGGGCTATATGGCGCTGCATGCGGCGATCCCCGATCGACAGCGGGCTGGACGTGCCGCCTCGCTGGTGGCGCTGGTCGGTGTGGTCAATGTGCCGATCATCTACTTTTCAGTACACTGGTGGAACACTTTGCACCAGGGGGCGTCTATAACCCTGACCGCCGCCCCGACCATGGCCGGCACCATGTTCGCCGCCTTGGTGGCCATGACAGTCGCCTGCTGGGCCTACACCATCGCCGTGGTGCTGACACGAGCCCAGGCCGAGACCCTGGAGCGGGAGCGTGGCGCCCTGTGGGCGGCACAACTGGCCGATCCACCCCATACCCGGCAGGAGGCCGACAAGGAGCACGTGTGATGCACATGGAAGCGATAATGACCGATCCACATACCCCTTTCATTCTGGGCTCCTGGCTGGTAGCCATGGCGCTGCTCGGCCTTGAAACGATACTGGTAATCCGACGCCGCCGTCAGGCCCAGCGCGCCTTGCAGCGCGCCCGTCAGCGCCAGGGTGCAATGTGATGCGGGCGCGCAACCGACGTCTGCTGCTGGTCGGCGGTGGCCTGCTCAGTCTGATCCTGGCCGCCGCGCTGATCCTGAGTGCCTTCGAGGAGAATCTGGTCTTCTTCTTCACTCCGTCCGAGGTCCACGCCCGCGAGGTGCCGATGGACCGCACCTTTCGCATCGGCGGTCTGGTCGAGGCCGGTTCGGTGCAGCGCGACCAGACCAGCACCGACGTCTTCTTTCGCGTCACCGATACGCTGGAAACAATCGACGTCCGCTACAGCGGCATCCTGCCCGACCTCTTCCGCGAAGGTCAGGGCGTGGTCGCCGAGGGGCGCCTGACGGAAGAGGGACTCTTTGTCGCCAGCCGGGTACTGGCCCGCCACGACGAGACCTACATGCCGGTTGAGGCAGCCGAAGCACTGCAGCGGGCGCATGAGGCGGGCCGGCAGGGCCAGCCTGCCGCCACAGCCTACTGAGCTGTCGCATGCTGCCGGAACTCGGACAATTCTCCCTCGCGCTGGCCCTCTGCCTCGCCATCGCCCTGAGTCTGCTGCCGCTGATCGGGGCCACGACCGGACGTGAGGTCTGGATGCGCAGCGCGATCTCACTGAGCTGGGGCCTCTTTATCCTGCTCTCGGTCGCGCTGGCGCTGCTGGCCCACGCCTTCATCAGCCACGACTTCAGCGTCGGCTATGTGGCCAGAAACTCCAGTCTCGCCTTGCCCCTGCACTACCGCGTCACCGCAGTCTGGGGCGGACACGAAGGCTCGCTGCTGCTCTGGATCTGGATCCTGGCCGCCTGGACGGTTGCTGTCGCCATTTTCAGCCGCAACCTGCCACGACCGATGGTGGCACGCGTGCTGGCGGTGATGGGCATGGTCACGGTCGGCTTCCTCGGCTTCATGCTCTTCACCTCCAATCCGTTCGACCGCATCTTTCCGATCCCCGCCGACGGCTCCGATCTCAATCCGCTGTTGCAGGACCCGGGGATGATCTTCCACCCGCCACTGCTCTATATGGGCTATGTCGGCTTTGCCGTCACCTACGCCTTTGCCATCGCCGCCCTGCTGGCCGGTCGTCTCGATGCCGCTTGGGCGCGCTGGTCACGGCCGTGGACAGCGGTCTCCTGGGCCTTTCTCACCGCCGGCATCGCCCTGGGCAGCTGGTGGGCCTACTATGAGCTCGGTTGGGGCGGCTGGTGGTTCTGGGACCCGGTCGAGAACGCCTCCTTCATGCCGTGGCTGACCGGCACGGCCCTGCTCCACTCGCTCGCCGTGACCGAAAAGCGTGGCAGTTTCCGTACCTGGACGGTCATGCTGGCGATCGTTACCTTCGCCCTGATCCTGCTCGGTGCCTTCCTGGTGCGCTCGGGCGTCATCACCTCGGTGCATGCCTTCGCCACCGATCCGGAACGCGGCGTCTACATCCTCGCCTTCATGGCCCTGGCGGTCGGCCTCTCCCTGCTCCTCTATGCCTGGCGGGCACCCGGCATCGGCCTCGGTGGCGCCTTCTCCAGCTGGTCGCGCGAGACCCTGCTACTGGCCAATAACGTCCTGTTGGTGGTCGCCTGTGCCGCCGTCCTGCTGGGCACCATCTACCCGCTGATCGTCGACAGCCTGGGGC
This sequence comes from Gammaproteobacteria bacterium, assembly GCA_007128895.1. Taxonomy (GTDB): domain Bacteria; phylum Pseudomonadota; class Gammaproteobacteria; order SKWO01; family SKWO01; genus SKWO01. The sequence goes on along the minus strand of SKWO01000055.1, from coordinate 456 downwards.
TGGGCAAGATCTCGGTCGGTCCGCCCTACTTCAACACCGTCTTTGCCCCGCTGATGCTGCCACTGATGCTGCTGATCGCGATCGGGCCGGCAGTACCATGGAAACGGGCGCGAGCCATGGAGACCGCCCGCCGTCTGCGCTGGAGCCTGGCCGCTGCCGTGCTGATCGGGCTAATCTGGCCGCTGACCATGTCGGCCTGGTCACCGATGGTCGCTCTCTGGCTGATCATTGCCACCTGGATCGTCCTGACCGCCTTTCAGGATATCCACCAACGCCTGCAGCGCGGTGAGCAAGGCTCGTGGCAGCGGCTGATCCGGCTACGCGCCGGCTACCTCGGCATGCACCTGGCCCACCTCGGGGTCGGTATCTTCATCGTGGGTGTCGCCATGGTGATGGGGTACGAGATTGAGCGCGACGTGCGTCTGGCACCGGGTGACTCCGTCGAGATGGCCGGCT
>SKWO01000073.1 GCA_007128895.1 Gammaproteobacteria bacterium | reverse complement strand
CGCAAGGCACGCACGGTGCTGTTCTCGTACGCCATCTGCGCCTGCGCCATCTCGGCCGCCAGCCCCAGGGCGACGATGCTGGCGGTGTTCTCGGTGCCGGCGCGGCGACCGCGCTCCTGGTGGCCCCCGCGCAGCAGCGGACGGTAGCGGGTATTGCGACGCAGGTAGAGTACCCCGATCCCCTTCGGCGCGTGCAGCTTGTGGCCGGAGAGCGAGAGCATATCGATCGCGGTGCTCTTGAGGTCGATCGGCACCTTGCCGACCGCCTGCACCGCATCGGTGTGGAACATCACCCCGGCCGCACGCGCCATCTCGGCCATCGCCTCGACCGGAAAGAGGGTACCGGTCTCGTTGTTGGCCCACATGATCGAGGCGATCGCCACCTTGTCACTCAGCGCGGCACGGTAGGCGTCGAGATCGATGCGCCCCTGGCTGTCGACGCCGATGCGGTGGATGGTGTAGCCGTCCTTCTCCAGGTAGTCGCACAGGGTCAGCACCGCCGGGTGCTCGACCACGCTGGTGACGATCTCGCGCCGCTCCGGCTGCGCCTTCAGCGCCGAGAGGATCGCGGTCGAGTTCGACTCGGTGCCGCACGAGGTGAAGATGATCTCCGAGTCGTGCTCGGCACCCACCAGCGCCTGTACCTGGCGCCGTGCGGTGAGCAGCGCCTTGCCGACGCGGTCACCGAAGCTGTGCATCGATGACGGGTTGCCGAACTGCTCGGTAAAGAAGGGCAGCATCGCCTCGACCACGGCGGGGTCGACCATCGTGGTGGCGTTGTTGTCGAGGTAGATCGGCGCACTCATTGGCGTGCCCCCGCCGGAACCACCCGGACCAGCTCACCGAGCGCCTCGACCAGCTGCGCCTGGATCCCCTGCAGGGTCATGCCGGCCATCTGGCAGCCGGTGCAGGCGCCGGTCAGGTTGACATAGACGGTGTTGCCGTCGACATCGACCAGCTCGACGTCGCCGTGGTCGGCCTGCAGGCGCGGACGCAGTTGCTCCAGCGTCTCCTCGATCCGGCGGATGCGCTGCAGGTTGGTCATGCGCGGCGGCGCGGTCGCAGCGGGTGCCGCACTCGGCGCAGGCGCGGCTTCAGCACGCTCGGCGACGACCTTGGCCAGGATCTCTTCGATCCCCTCATGGCACGACGAGCAGCCACCGCCGGCCTTGGTATAGTGGGTCACCTGCTCGACCGAGGTCAGGCCGTTGGCGCGCACCACTTCTTCGATCATCACCGCGTCGATGGCGAAGCACTTGCAGATCAGCGCCCCCTCTTCGTGGTCGTCCTCCCACACCTCACCGCGGTAGTTGGCGATCGCCGCCTGCAGCGCCTCGCGCCCCATCACCGAGCAGTGCATCTTCTCCGGCGGCAAGCCGTCGAGGTAGTCGGCGATGTCCTGGTTGGTGATGGCCAATGCCTCGTCCAGGGTCTTGCCCTTGACCATCTCGGTCAGCGCCGAGCTGGAGGCGATCGCCGAACCGCAGCCGAAGGTTTGGAAGCCGGCCTCAAGGATGACATCGCTCTCCGGGTCGACCTTCAGCGTCAGGCGCAGCGCGTCGCCGCACGAGATCGAGCCGACCTCACCGATGCCGTTGGCGTCGTCCACCGCACCGGCGTTCTTCGGGTTGAAAAAGTGCTCTTGAACCTTCTCTGAATACTCCCACATGGTCGTTCCTCCTTAGGCCGAAAACGACTTGCCGCAGCCGCAGCTCGCCTTGGCGTTGGGGTTCTCGAAGCGAAAGCCGCTACCGGAGAGGCTGTCGACAAAGTCGACCGTGACCCCCGAGAGGAGCGCCCCGCTGGAGGGGTCGAGAAAGAGCTGGATACCGTTCGACTCGACCACGGTGTCGTCATCGCCAGGTGCGGCCTCCAGCTTCATGCCGTACTCGAAGCCGGAGCAGCCGCCGCCCGAGACGACGATACGCAGGCCGGTGACCGGCTCCGAGGCACCGCGAATGAAGTTCTTGATCGCCTTGGCGGCGCTGTCGGTCAGTGTGATCATCTTGTGGCTCCCGTTGCCTGTCATGGATCGTTGCCATGAGTTCTGCAAGCGGTATGCCACGCTACTGCGTACCATCATCTGATTGATTCAGTGGGATATTGCAGGGCAGCGGCTGTGTCGCATACACGACAAAGGTGATCAGTTATCGTGCATATGGGTATGCCGGAAAAGGCCAGCGACGGCTGGCGACGCTCTCGTGGGCAAACCCTCACCCATCATTGAGCCCCAGCCAGCAGCGCCCGCAGTTCGGCCAGACCGCTCTCGTCGAGCTGGCCCTGGTCGGCCAGTTGCAGCAGGGTCTGGGTGCGCTGCTCGCGGTGCTGGCGCTGCAGTGCGGCCAGAGCGTCGATGAACTCGCGCCGGCTGCCGGCTTCATCCAAGGGCGGGGTGTCACGCAGCAGCTGGCCCAGGGTGCGCGCCTGCGGGGTGTCGCGCCAGCGCTCCAGCAGGCCGGCGGTGGTGATGTTCGGGTGGGTCAACGCCTCGCTCAGCAGGTCGGCGAGCAGGTCGCTGCCGGGCAGGTCCAGGGCGCGGACCTCCTGCGGTGGGCAGGCGTCGGCGCTGAACTGGGGAAAGTGCAGCAGCAGGGTGATGGCGCGGCGCATGGCCGATGGTCGCTGGCGCGGGTTGGCGGCGCTGCGCTGGCTGCGGCTGGCTTGGCGCTGCCCACTGTCGGGGCGTGCCGCTGGCGCCTGGATCGCTTCGGGCTCGGTGCGAGCGATGCGGGCCAGCTCGTCGGTGAGCAGTTTGCGAAAGAGGCCGGCGGGCAGACGCTGCAGCAGGGGGCGGGCCTGTTCGACGAGACGGGCGCGGCTGTCGATACTCTCGGGCGGTGTCTGCTCGGTCAGGGTGCGCAGCAGGTATTGTGACAGGGTGGGCGCCTGTGCGATGCGCGCCGCGAACGCCTCGGCGCCTTCGCGCTGGACCAGGGTGTCCGGGTCCTCGCCTTGCGGTAACAGGATGAAGCGGGCTTGTCGCCCATCCTGCATCAGGGGGAGGGCGGTCTCCAGTGCGCGCCACGCGGCCTGACGCCCGGCGTTGTCGCCGTCGAAGCAGAAGACCACCTCGGGCACGACGCGAAAGAGCTGTTCCAGGTGGGGCGGGGTCGTCGCCGTGCCGAGGGTGGCGACGGCGTAGCCGATGCCGTGTCGGGCCAGCGAGACGACATCCATGTAGCCCTCGACCAGCAGCAGACGGTCCAGTTCGCGGTTGGCTTGGCGCGCCTCGAAGAGGCCGTAGAGTTCACGCCCCTTGTGGAAGAGGGGGGTCTCCGGCGAGTTCAGGTACTTGGGGCCGTCGTCGCCGGCGAGGGTGCGGCCGCCAAAGGCGATCGGGCGGCCACGGCGGTCGCGGATCGGGAAGATCAGCCGGTCGCGAAAGCGGTCATAGAGCCGTCCCTGCTCATTGCGCACCAGCAGGCCGGCCTGTTCCAGCACGGACTGGGGCCGGTTCAGTGCGCCGCTGAGGTTGTCCCAACCCGGTGGCGCGTAGCCGATGCCGAAGTGGCGCACGGTGTCGCGGTCGAGGCCGCGTTGGCGCAGGTAGGCGTGGATCCGTTCGCGTTCGGGGTGTTCGCGCAGCTGGCGTACATACCACTCGGCGGCGGCGGCCACCGCCTCGAACAGCGGGGCCAGGCTGCGTTGGCTTGCGTCGCTGTGGCCCGGTTCGTCATCAGGCAGGGAGAGGCCGCTGCTCTCGGCCAGTTGGCGGACCGCCTCACGGAAGTCGAGGTGCTCGTACGCCATGAGAAAGGCGATGGCGCTGCCATGGGCGCCGCAACCGAAACAGTGGTAGAACTGCTTGGCCGGACTGACGTAGAAGGAGGGGGTCTTTTCGTCGTGGAAGGGGCAGCAGGCAGCGAATTCGCGCCCTTTCTTGCGCAGCGGGAGACGGCTGTCGATCACATCGACGATGTCGACGCGGTCGAGCAGCTGGTCAATGAATGCCTGGGGGATGCGGCCGGCCATGCGGGCAGTATAGCCGACGGGCAGGCTGGCGGGTCTTCAGCCCTGCAGGCGTGCCTTGATACTGGCGCTGACCTGGCCCATGTCCGCGCGCCCTTGCAGCTGTGGGCGCAGCAGGGCCATGACGGCACCCATCTCCTTCATCGAGGAGGCGCCCGATTCGGCAATCGCCGCATCGATGGCCGCGGCGACCTCGGCCTCGGAGAGCGGCTGCGGCATGTACTCGCCGATCACCGCGATCTCGAACGCCTCCTGCTCGGCCAGCTCGTCGCGCCCGGCGTCGCGGTACTGCTGCTCCGAGTCGCGGCGCTGCTTGACCATCTTCTCCAGGACGCCGATCACGGCGCTGTCGTCGAGCTCGATCCGCTCGTCAACTTCGCGCTGCTTGATGGCGGCCAGGATCAGGCGCAGGGTGCCCAGGCGCGGCTTGTCGCCGGCGCGCATGGCGTCCTTCATCGCGTCATTCAGGCGCTGCTTGAGGCTCATCGGGTGAGGGGCAGATCAGTAGAGGCGGGTACGGCGGGCGATCTCGCGCTGGTTCTTCTTCTCCTGGCGCTTGACGGCCGCGGCCAGCTTGCGCTTGCGCTCGGTGGTCGGCTTTTCGTAGGCCTCGCGGCGACGCACTTCGGCCAGAACACCGGCCTTTTCACAAGAACGCTTGAAGCGGCGCAGCGCGACTTCGAACGGCTCGTTCTCCTTGACACGAACGACGGGCATGTACTTCCTCCGGTACGGGTGGAGCTGGAAAAACGCGCAATTCTACCGACTGCCCGGCGCGATTGCAAAACTTCTTGCGCTGATCGACAATGCAGCGATGCGAATTCTGGCCATCGAGACCTCCTGCGACGAGACCGCCTGCGCGGTCTACGACCCCGGTGTCGGGCTGCTGGCTCATGCCCTCTTCAGCCAGATCGACCTGCACGCCGAGTACGGTGGCGTGGTGCCCGAGCTGGCCTCGCGTGACCATGTGCGGCGCTTGCTGCCGCTGGTGCGCAAGGTCTTGCGCGAGAGCGATACGCCTCGCCCCGATGCGGTCGCCTACACCGCCGGCCCGGGGCTGGCCGGGGCGCTGCTGGTCGGCGCCTCGACCGGTCAGGCGCTGGCCTGGGGCTGGGGGGTGCCGGCGGTGGCGGTCCACCACATGGAGGGCCACCTGCTCGCGCCGATGCTGGAGAGCCCCGCGCCCGACTACCCCTTCATGGCCCTGCTCGTCTCCGGTGGCCATACCCAGCTGGTCGAGGTCGCCGCACCCGGCCGCTACCGGCTGCTCGGCGAATCGCTCGACGACGCGGCCGGCGAGGCGTTTGACAAGACCGCCAAGCTGCTCGGTCTCGGCTATCCCGGTGGCCCCGCCGTGGCGCAGTTGGCGCAGCAGGGGCGTGACGGCGTCTTTCGCTTTCCGCGCCCGATGACCGATCGTCCCGGCCTCGACTTCAGCTTCAGCGGCTTGAAGACGGCGGTGCTGCACGCGGTCAAGTCACATGCCGATGACGCGCAGACCCGTGCCGATATTGCCCTGGCCTTCGAGCAGGCGGTGGTGGAGACGCTGGCGATCAAGTGCCGTCGGGCGCTGGAGCAGAGCGGGCTGCGGCGGCTGGTGGTGGCTGGCGGTGTGAGCGCCAATCGGCGTCTGCGCGAGCAGCTGGCGCAACTGGATGCCGACCTCTTCTATCCCCGGCTCGAGTTCTGTACCGACAACGCGGCGATGATCGCCGTGGCCGGCGCGCTGCGCCTGCAGGCCGGGGAGCGCGCCGGGCCGCAGATCGCCGTGCGGGCGCGCTGGCCATTGGCCGAGTTGTAATCGTCAGCCGCGCCCGAAGCGCCCCTCTTCGCCCCGGATCAGACGCTGGATGTTGCTGCGATGGCGCAGCAGCAGCAGGATCGCCATGGCCGCGCCGGCGATGCTGGTGGCGGTATCGGCCTTGAGCAGGAAGAGCGCGACCGGGGTGACGGCGGCGGCGGTGACGGCGGCCAGCGAAGAGATGCGAAAGAGGGCGGCCATGGCGATCCAGGTCAGCAGGGCGACCAGCGCCGTGGGCCAGTGCAGGCCAAGCAGAACGCCCAGTGCGGTGGCGACCCCCTTGCCGCCGCGAAAGCCGAACCAGACCGGGTAGATGTGGCCGAGAAAGGCAGCCAGTCCGACCAGTGCCAGTACCGCCGGTTCGGCACCGAGCAGGCGCGCCAGCAGGACCGGCAGCAGCCCCTTGATCAGGTCGCCGACCAGGGTGACGGCGGCCAGTCGCTTGCCACCGAGGCGCAGCACGTTGGTGGCGCCGGGGTTGCCGGAGCCGTGCTGGCGCGGGTCGGCGATGCCGCTGAGGCGGGCCACGACGATCGCGCTGGCGATCGAGCCGGTCAGGTAGCCGACCGTGATCAGCAGGAGGGGGATGAGCAGGGCTTCCATGGCGATATTATCTCACACCCGGCAGCGCCGTGGTGCGGTCAGGCGGTGAGCTGCAGGGAGGCCTCGGCGACCGGGCGGTCGATCTGGGCGAAGAGGCCGTTCAGCCGCTGCTGGGCGGCGCTGACCACGGACGAGTCGTCCGCATCGCGCGCCTCGCGGGCCTCCTCGGCCCGCTGCTGGGCCAGCTCGCGCCGCGCCTCGCCCTCCATCTGGCGCGCCTCGGCGGCGACGCGGTAGTCCTGCGGCGACGGGTCAACCGGGGCCAGGGCGGCGCGCTGCACCACGCGCGCCTTGTCGATCGCCTCCTCCGGATCAGCCGGGCGGCTGGTGTCGATGGAGACCTCGCCACCGACGGCGTATTGACGCCCGTCCGGTCCGGTCTCGTAGTCGTAGCTGGGCGGACGGGTGACGTACTGGCCGCCGGCAACGACGTGGGCCTGTTCGTGCATCTTGACCTGGCGGTCGCGCTGCTGCAGTTCACGCAGCTCGCGCTCCTCCTCCGGCGTCAGCTCGGTCGGGTTGAGCGACGCGCGGGTAGCACGCCCCTCCTCTTCGGCCTCATCCGCAACGGGGTCGGACGAGGCCACCGGGGGCGCAGGGAAGCGGGCTGGCTCGGCGCGGTTGAGGGCGAACGCCTGAACCGCCCACGCGGCGCTGCTGGCATCGATCTCCATGGATATTAGGATTGCACAACCGTGTCACTTGTTCCAGACTGCCGCGCTTCCTTTACCCATGGACGAGACAGGAGAAGGCAATGGAACCGGACTTCTGGCACCAGCGTTGGGAGGGGCGGCAAATCGGCTTTCACCTCGACGACTTCAACCCCCATCTG
>SKWO01000008.1 GCA_007128895.1 Gammaproteobacteria bacterium | reverse complement strand
GGTCATCGCCAGCTATCCTGTCGAGCGCGACGACCAGTGCGCCGGCAAGAGCCACGTCGCCATCGCCTGGCTGCTGGGGCGCAACAGCGATGCGATGGAGATGTTGCGCTGCGAACTGCTCTCCGACCTGCTGCTGGACAACAGCGCCTCGCCGCTGCGCCGCCTGCTCGAGACCTGCGGCCTCGGAAGCGCACCGTCGCCGCTGTGCGGCTTCGATGCCGATACCCGCGAGACAACCTTTGCCTGCGGCCTCGAGGGGACCGAGCCGGAACGGGCCGACGAGATCGAGGCGCGCGTGCTGGCACTGCTGGAAGAGGTCGCCCGCGACGGCGTACCCGAGACGATGATCGAGTCGGTGCTGCACCAGTTCGAGCTCAGCCACCGCGAGATCACCGGGGATGGCCTGCCCTACGGACTGCGCCTGATGCTTGACGCGCTGGCCCCGACCCTGCACGGCGGCGACCCGGTCACCGCACTCGACCTCGACCCGCTGTTGGAACAGCTGCGCGCCGAGGCGCGCGAACCCGGCTTTGTCCAGGGGCTGGTGCGACGTCTGCTGCTCGACAACCCACACCGCGTGCGGGTGACCCTGCGCCCGGATCCGACGCTGGGCCCGCAGCGCGAGCGCGAGGAGCGCGAACAACTGGAGCAGCTCAAGGCTGGACTGGACGCAGCGGCACGCCAGCAGATCGTCGAACAGAGCGCCGCACTCAAGCAGCGCCAGGCACAGCACGACGATCCTGAACTGCTGCCGCGGGTGACCCTGGACGACATCCCGCGCCAGCGCCCGATTGCCGAAGGGCGCGAGGCGGCCCTGGGCGACCTGCCGGCGACCTGGTTCGCCCAGGGCACCAACGGCATGGTCTACCAGCATCTGATCCTCGAACCGCCGCCGCTCAATGCCGAGGAGAGCCTGCTCTTTCCCCGTCTGTGCGGCCTGCTCACCGAACTGGGCAGCGGCGGACGCGACTACGCCGAGACCCAGGCACTGCAAGCGCGCACGGTCGGCGCGATCTCGGTCCGCAACACCGTGCGCGGTGCGGTCGACGACGCCCACCGTCTGCTCGTCCGTACCACCTTCTCGGCCAAGGCGCTGGCTCGCAACCAGCGACCGATGACCGAGCTGCTGCGCGAGACCTTCGAGAGCGTCCGCTTCGACGAGCACAGCCGTATGCGCGAATTGATCCGCCAAGCACGCACCTGGCGCGAGTCGGCGCTGACCCAGCACGGCCACCTGCACGCCCTGCTTGCCGCCGGTGCCAGTTTCTCCCCTGTCGGCGCCCTCGGCCACCATCAGGACGGGCTGGCCGGTCTGCGCGGACTGCAGCAGCTCGACCGGGCGCTGGAGGCCGATGCCGGCCACTTTGCCGACCAGCTCGCCCGGCTGCGCGACCGCCTGCTCGACGCCCCGCGCCACCTGCTGCTGGTGACCGAGGAGAGCCGCTTTGACGCACTGCGTGACGACCTCGCTGCAATCTGGCAGGGTAGCAACGGCCGCGGTGCCACCGGACTGCCGACACCGCCGATGGCCGACGCCGTCAACCAGGGCTGGGCGATCAACAGCGAGGTCAACTTCTGCGCCCGGGTTCACCGGGCCGTGGCACCGGGCCACGCCGACGCGCCGGCCCTGCTGGTACTGGGCGAGTTTCTCAGCAACCACTTCCTGCACCGCGCCATCCGCGAGCAGGGCGGCGCCTACGGCGGCGGCGCCGGCTACCACGGCGACAGCGCCACCTTCCGTTTCTACTCCTACCGCGACCCTCGCGCCGGGGAGACACTGGACGACTTCAGCCGCGCGGTCGACTGGCTGGCCGACCACCCCCATCCGGCGCACTCGCTGGAGGAGGCCATCCTCGGCCTTATTGCCTCGATCGACAAGCCGGGCTCCCCCGCCGGTGAGGCGATCAGCGCCCACCACGGCGCCCTCTTTGGCCGCACCCCGGCGCAGCGCCACGCCTTCCGCCGCCAGATCCTCGCTGTTACCCTGGACGATCTGCTGCGTGTCGGCGCGCACTACTTGAACGGCGAGGACGCCGTCAGCGCCGTGGTCGGGCCACGCAGCAGCCTTGAACGGCTCTCCGGCGAGTGGCAGATCGAGACCGTCTGATGGCGACCGACGACGCACTGATCGCCCACCTCAACGGCGAGACCGGCCAAATCGGCTGGGAGGAGCTCCAGCGCCACTTTGCCCGTGGCGTGGTGGTGCGGGTCGCCCCGGGACTCGACCTGGTCGCCGTAGCCGCCACGCTGGTGCGCGACGACAAGGCCGCCGTCTCGGCCTGGCTCGAAACGGGCCAGGTGGCCCGGGCCGAAAGCGCCGACGCCAAGCGCTGGCACAAGCAGCAGAGCCGCTTCTGGGCAGTCGTGGCCGCCCCCTGGGTGCTGGTACAGGAGATCGAGTAAGGTTCCGTGCTTCGGTGCCACTCGGCACCGAAGCACGGAAAGAGGTGGATCAGCGGCTCAGGGCCAGAAAGAGGGTGTTGGTGCGCCGCACGAAGGCCGCCGGATCTTCCAGCTGACCGCCCTCGGCCAGCATCGCCTGATCGAAGAGGACGTGGCTCCAGTCGGCGAAGCGCTCATCATCGGTCTCCTCGCACAGCCGCTTGAGCAGCGGATGGTCGGCATTGACCTCGAGGATCGGGTGGATATCGGGCACCGCGTGGCCAGCCTGCTTGAGCAGCTTCTGCAGGTTGACCGCCATGTCGTGCTCCTGCACCACCAGACACGAGGGTGAGTCGGTCAGACGGGTCGAGACGCGCACCGCCTCGACCTTCTCGCCGAGCGCCGTCTTCATCCGCTCGAGGATGTCCTTCAGCTCATCGGTCGCCTTCTCCGCCTTTGCCTTCTCCTCCTCTCCTCCGATCTCGTCGAGATCGATGTCGCCTTTGGCGATCGAGGCGAACGACTTGCCGGCGTACTCGGAGAGGTAGCCCATCATCCACTCGTCGACCCGATCGCTCATCAGCAGCACCTCGATCCCCTTCTTGCGGAACAGTTCGAGGTGCGGGCTGTTGACGGCAGCGGCGTGGCTGTCGGCGGTCAGGTAGTAGATCTTCTGCTGTCCCTCCTGCATGCGACCGATGTAGTCGTCGAGCGAGACAACCTCGCCGGCGGCCGCCTCATGGGTGGAGGCAAAGCGCAGCAGTTTGGCGATCTTCTCGCGGTTGCTCGCGTCCTCGGCCGGCCCCTCCTTGAGCACGCGGCCGAACTCGCGCCAGAGATCGGCGTACTTCTCCGGCTCCTTGGCCGCCATCTTGTCGAGCAGATCGAGGATCTTCTTCACCGAACCCTGACGGATGGTGTCGATCTGCCGGTTGTGCTGCAGGATCTCGCGCGAGACGTTGAGCGGCAGATCGTCGGAATCGATCACCCCACGCACGAAACGCAGGTAATCGGGCATCAGCTGCTCGGCATCATCCATGATGAAGACCCGACGCACATAGAGCCGCACCCCCTTGCGCCGTTCGCGATCCATCAAATCGAACGGGGCGCGCTTGGGGATATAGAGCAATGAGGTGTAGCTCTGCTTGCCTTCGACCTTGTTGTGGCTCCATGTCAGCGGCGCCTCGAAGTCGTGGGCAACGTGCTTGTAGAACTCGGCGTACTCCTCGTCGCTGATCTCGTTACGCGGACGCTGCCACAGGGCGGCGGCCTGGTTGACGGTCTCATCCCCCTCCTCGTCGCCCTCCTTGGGCATCAGGATCGGCAGCGGGATGTGGTCGGAGTACTTGCGGATGATGTTGCGCAGGCGGTAACCCTCGAGGAACTCCTGCTCCTCCTGGCGCAGGTGGAGGACGATCTCGGTGCCGCGGTCGGCGCGCTCGACCGTCTCCAGCGTATAGCTGCCCTCACCGGTCGAACTCCAGTGGACACCGTGCTCGGCGGTCAGGCCGGCGCGGCGGGTATAGAGCTCGACCCGATCGGCGACGATGAAGGCCGAGTAGAAGCCAACGCCGAACTGGCCGATCAGGTTGGCATCCTTCTTCTGATCACCGCTCAGGGCGTCGAGGAACTTGCGTGTGCCGGAGCTGGCGATGGTGCCGATATTGGCCACCACCTCCTCGCGATTCATGCCGATGCCGTTGTCGCGCACCGTCAGGGTGCCCTGCTGCTTGTCGTAGCTGACGCGGATCTGCAGCGCCTCATCCCCCTCAAACAGAGCGTCGTCGCCCAGCGCCTCGAAGCGCAGCTTGTCGCAGGCGTCGGAGGCGTTGGAGATCAGCTCGCGCAGGAAGATCTCCTTGTTCGAGTAGAGTGAGTGGATCATCAGCTGCAGCAGCTGCTTGACCTCGGTCTGGAACTCCAACGTCTCCTGGTGCGCGTTGACGGTCATGTGGGTCGCTCTCCTGTCGGTTGCCTGGTTTGTGCACCACATGGAGGCGGCGCAGCGCCATTTCAACCCAGCTGTCTTCAATCTGACCGACCGCTGTGGTTGAATAGGCTATTCCACCGGACAGGGAGAGCCCTCATCATGCCACTGCGCACCATCACTACCACACCGTTCGACGACCAGCGCCCTGGCACCTCCGGCCTGCGCAAGAAGGTGGCGACCTTCCGCCAGCCGCACTACCTGGAGAACTTCGTCCAGTCGATCTTCGACGCGATCGGCAACGTCCACGGACAGACGCTGGTTCTGGGGGGCGATGGCCGCTATTACAACGAGACGGCGATCCAGACCATCCTGCGCATGGCCGCGGCCAACGGCTTCGGCCGCGTGCTGGTCGGCCGTGGCGGCATCCTCTCTACCCCGGCGGCCTCCTGTGTGATCCGCCGCCACCAGGCCTTTGGTGGTATTGTCCTCTCCGCCAGCCACAACCCCGGAGGACCGGATGGCGACTTCGGCATCAAGTACAACATCGGCAACGGCGGGCCGGCGCCAGAGGCACTGACCGAAGCGATCCACGCCCGCTCGCGCGTGATCGACCGCTACAGGACGGTCGAGGCCACAGACGTACCGCTCGACCGGCTGGGCCGCAGCCAGTTGACCGATATGGTGGTCGAGGTGATCGACCCGGTTGCCGACTACGCCGAACTGATGACCTCCTTGTTCGATTTCGATGCCATCGGCCAGCTCTTCAAGGACGGCTTTCGCATGCGCTTTGATGCCATGCACGCCGTGACCGGGCCGTACGCCGTCGAGCTGCTTGAGCGGCGCCTCGGCGCCCCGGCCGGCACCGTGATCAACGGCCGCGCCCTGCCCGATTTCGGCGGTGGCCACCCCGATCCCAACCTGACCTACGCCAAGGCGCTGGTCGAAGAGCTCTTCGGCCCCGACGCGCCCGACTTCGGTGCCGCCTCCGACGGCGACGGCGACCGCAACATGATCCTGGGTCAGCGCTTCTTCGTCACCCCGTCCGACAGCCTCGCCGTGCTCGCCGCCAACGCCACGCTGGCGCCCGGCTACGCCGACGGCCTGAAGGGGATCGCCCGCTCCATGCCGACCAGCCGCGCCGCCGATCGCGTTGCCGAGGTGCTCGGCATCGAGGCGCACGAGACGCCGACCGGCTGGAAGTTCTTCGGCAACCTGCTCGATGCCGGCCGCGCTACCCTCTGCGGCGAGGAGAGCTTCGGCACCAGCTCCGACCACGTGCGCGAGAAGGACGGGCTATGGGCGGTCCTCTTCTGGCTCAACCTGCTGGCAGCGACCGGCAAGTCGGTCGAGCAGCTGGTGCGCGAGCACTGGGCCCGCTTTGGCCGTGACTACTACACCCGCCACGACTACGAGGAGGTCGACGGTGCTGCCGCCAGCGCCCTGATCGAGGCACTGCGCACACGCCTCGATATGTTGCCGGGGCAGCGCTTCGCTGGCCTGACCGTCAGCGCGGCGGACGACTTCGCCTACACCGATCCGATCGACGGCAGCGTCAGCAAGGGGCAAGGGCTGCGTCTCCTGTTTACCGGCGGGGAGCGGCTGGTGCTGCGCCTCTCCGGCACCGGCACCGCCGGCGCCACGCTGCGTCTCTACATGGAGCGCTACGAGCCGGATAGCAGCCGGCAGGGACTGGATGCGCAGGAGGCGCTGGCCGACCTGATTCGCGCCTGCGATGAGCTGACCGATCTGAAGCGCAAACTGGGACGTGATGCACCGTCGGTGATCACCTGAGCCGTGTGACGATGAGGATACCCCAATGAAAAGGGCGGCCCGCGAAGGGCCGCCCGAGGGGGGCGGACAGCTTGGCTGTCGTGGAGGTCGCCCGCTGGTGAGGGGGGCCCACTTGGGCGACGTCCACACGGGAATTGCTTCCCGACGACTGCATTCTCTCCAATCCCGTCAGAGCGGTCTTGTCAGACTGCCTCAACCCTGTTGACGGATTAGATCATTTTCAACCAGCCGTGGACAGCGGGCAGCGCACCCTCTTCGCCGGACTGTGCGGCGTCCCCCGTCGGCGCACCCTCAGGTCGATGTGCGCGTGCCATCGCCTCCAGGGGTGTGATACCGAAGGTCTGCCGGAAGAGGCGGGAGAAGTGGCTGGAGTTGGAAAAGCCCCAGCGCAGAGCGACATCGATGATACGCTCACCACCCGGCCTGGGCGTGGCCAGGTCGTGATAGCAGCGGCGCAGACGCGCCTTGCGGATATGGGTCGCCACGCCGCCGAGCGGCGCAAAGAGGCGAAACAGAGTGGCGCGCGAGCAGTGAAAGCGGGCGCAGAGATGGTCGGCGTCGAGATCGTTGTCGGCCAGATGGCGTTCGATGTAGTGGCAGATCGCCTCCAGACGCGCCTGCTCGGTTGAGCCACAGGACGAACCCTCGTCGTTGGTTGTATCATCCACCCGGCGCAGATAGCCGGCCACCGCGCCGAGCAGCATCGCCCCCATCTCGGCGGCCTCGACTTGACCGGCGCACTCCAGTGCGGCCCAGCAGGCCCGAAGTTGGCTGGCCAACACCTGCGCCGTACCCCGTTCCGCTGCAACCACCCGCCCAGCCAGGCTATCTTCCTCTCCCGGCAGACCGAACAGGCCATCACGCGGTATCAGCAGCAGCAACGCCTCGGTGGCGTCGAGATCAAGCTGCAGTGGCTGCGCCAGATCAGAAAAAGCGATGTCACCCCGCTGCAGCGCGAAGTGGGCCTCACCGTTACACCCGCTGACCGCACCGGCCTGGACCAACTGGCAAAGCAGTGGCGACGGCTCCTGGTCAGCACGGCGACCATGCAGGGTAAAGCGACCGCCACTGCGAAGACGCAGCAGCATGACCTCCCCCAAATGGAACGCCTGGAAGTCAGCCGTTACTGGCTCATCGGCGTTGGGCTCCACGGAAAACAGGGGTGCCAGACTCTCATGCCAGACCCGACAGGCGGCTTCATCCACCGGATCGAAGTGAAGGCTGGAGTGCGGTGTTGGCGTGGTTACCCGAGACATGACTTCATGTTAGGCCCGCCTTTGGCACGGGTCAAGCCGCACGGGCAGCCTGGTTGCGGCGCGGATCGAAGGCGTCGCGCACCGCCTCGCCGATGAAGATCAGCAGGCTGAGCATCACCGCCAGCGTGGTAAAGGCGGCGATGCCGAGCCATGGGGCGTGCAGGTTGTTCTTGCCCTGGGCGAGCAGTTCACCGAGCGAGGGCGAGCCGGGTGGCATGCCAAAGCCGAGGAAGTCGAGCGAGGTCAGGGTGGTGATCGAGCCGTTGAGGATGAAGGGCAGGAAGGTAAGCGCGGCGACCATCGCATTGGGCAGGACGTGGCGGAACATGATGGCGCCATGGCCCAGGCCGAGTGCGCGTGCGGCACGCACATAGTCGAAGTTGCGTGTGCGCAGCACCTCGGCGCGCACCACGCCGACCAGCGTGACCCAGGAGAAGAGCAGCATCAGGCCGAGCAGCCACCAGAAGTTGGGTTCGATGATCGCCGCCATGATGATCAGGATGTAGAGCACCGGCAGTCCACCCCAGATCTCGACCAGACGCTGGAAGCCGAGGTCGACCCAGCCACCGTAGTAGCCCTGCACCGTCGCCGCGGCGATGCCGACCATCGAGCTGAGCACGGTCAGGGCCAGCCCGAAGAGGACCGAGATGCGAAAGCCGTAGATCAGCCGGGCCAGCACGTCGCGCCCCTGATCGTCGGTGCCGAGCCAGTTCTCGCTGCTCGGTGGCGATGGCGCCGGCACCGTGAGATCGTAGTTGATGGTGCGGTAGCTGTAGCGGATCGGTGGCCACAGCAGCCAGCCGTTGTCGCGGATCAACCCCTCGACGTACGGATCGCGGTAGTAGGCGGTGGTCGGCAGCTCGCCGCTGAAGACGCTCTCCGGGTAGTCGACAAAGATCGGGAAGTACCAGCCGCCGTCGAAGTGGACCACGATCGGCTTCTCGTTGGCGACAAACTCGGCGCCGAGGCTGACCACGAAGAGCGCCGAAAAGAGCCACAGCGACCACCAGCCGCGCCGGTTGGCGCGGAAGTTGGCGAAACGGCGCTGGTTGATCGGGCTCAGTGCCACCTCACACCTCCCGCGACTCGAAGTCGATGCGCGGGTCGACCGCCACGTACATCAGGTCGCCAATCAGGTTGAGCACCAGCCCCATCAGGGTGAAGATGAAGAGGGTGCCGAACATCACCGGGTAGTCGCGGTTGATCGCCGCCTCGAAGCCGAGCAGGCCGAGACCGTCGAGCGAGAAGATCACCTCGATCAGCAGCGCGCCGGTAAAGAGCACGGCAACAAAGGCGGCCGGGAAGCCGGCGATGACGATCAGCATGGCGTTGCGAAAGACGTGGCCGTAGAGCACACGGCGCTCAGAGAGCCCCTTGGCGCGTGCCGTGATGACGTACTGTTTGTTGATCTCGTCGAGAAAGGCGTTCTTGGTCAACATGGTCAGCCCGGCAAAGCCGCCGATGACCATCGCCAGCACCGGCAAGGTGATGTGCCAGAAGTAGTCGGCGATGCGGCCCGGCCAGGAGAGCTCCGCCCAGTTGTCCGAGGTCAGGCCGCGCAGTGGAAAGAGGTCCCAGAAGCTGCCGCCGGCAAAGAGGACGATCAGCAGGATGGCGAACATGAAGCCGGGGATCGCATAGCCGACGATGACCACCGCGCTCGACCAGAGGTCGAAGCGGCTGCCGTCGCGCACCGCCTTGTGGATGCCGAGCGGAATCGAGATCAGGTAGACCAGCAGCAGGGTCCATAGGCCGAGCGAGATCGAGACCGGCAGGGCGTCGACGATCAGCTCGATGACGCTGCGATCTCGATAGAAGCTGTCGCCGAAGTCGAAGCGCGCGTAGTTGACCAGCATCTGCAGGAAGCGCTCATGGGCCGGACGGTCGAAGCCGTAGAAGGCCTCCAGCTCGGCGATCAGTTCGGGGTCGATCCCCTGCGCGCCGCGGTAGCGGCTCTCGCCGCCCTCCCCGCCACGCGCCACCGTCTCGCCCGCCCCGGCGACCCGTGCAGTCGCCTCGATACCGTGGCCGCGCAGCTCGGCGACGACCCGTTCGACCGGTCCGCCCGGTGCGGCCTGCACCACCAGAAAGTTGATCAGGAGGATGCCGAGCAGGGTCGGCACCATCAACAGCAGGCGGCGCAGGACGTAGGCGTACACGGCGGCGGCCTCGGCGGCTCAGGCGCGGAATCAGGCCGGGGTCAAGCGATCGCGACCACCCATGTAGCGGCGCAGCGGCTCGGGGATGCGCACCGAACCGTCGGCCTGCTGGTGGTTCTCCAGCACGGCAACGAGGGTGCGGCCGATGGCCAGCCCCGAGCCGTTGAGGGTGTGCAGCAGCTCCGGCTTGCCGCTCTCCGGGTTGCGCCAGCGCGCCTGCATGCGCCGCGCCTGGAACGCCTCGAAGTTGCTGCACGAGGAGATCTCGCGGTAGGCCTGCTGGCCCGGCAGCCAGACCTCCAGGTCGTAGGTCTTGGCGGCGGAGAAGCCGAGGTCGCCACTGCACAGATTGACCACCCGGTAGGGCAGCTCGAGCGCCTGCAGCACCGCCTCGGCGTGGCCGACCAGCGTCTCCAGCGCGGCGTAGGAGTGGTCGGGGTGGACCATCTGCACCAGCTCGACCTTCTCGAACTGGTGCTGGCGGATCATGCCGCGCACATCCTTGCCGTAGGCGCCGGCCTCGCTGCGAAAGCACGGCGTGTGGGCGCAGTAGCGCAGCGGCAGCGCGGCGGCGTCGACAATCGCCTCGCGCACGAAGTTGGTCACCGGCACCTCGGCGGTCGGAATCAGATAGAACGGCTGCTCGCTGTCGGCGGTGGCGTAGAGGTCGTCGGCGAACTTGGGCAACTGCCCGGTGCCGTGCAGGCAGTGGCCGTGGACCAGGTAGGGCACGTACGCCTCGCTGTAGCCGTGCTGGTCGACGTGCAGATCCAGCATGAACTGGGCCAGTGCCCGGTGCAGCCGGGCCAGCGGGCCGTGCAGGGTGACAAAGCGGGCCCCCGAGAGCTTGGCCGCGGTCTCGAAGTCCATCCCCAGCGCCGCTCCCAGATCGACGTGGTCGCGCGGTTCGAAGGCAAACCCCGGCGGCTCGCCCCATTGGCGCATGACCTGATTGTCGGCCTCGCTGCTGCCGTCCGGCACGCTCTCGTGGGGGATATTGGGCAGCCCGGCGTGGATCGCCTCCAGCTCCACCTGCAGCCCCTGCAGCTGCTGCTCGGCCTGCTTGAGCTGCTCCCCCAGGTCGGCCACCGCGTCGAGCAGCGGCTGCACCGGCTCGCCCGCCGCCTTGGCCTTGCCGATCGCCTTGGAGCGGGTATTGCGCTCGTTCTGCAGCTCCTGGGTACGCACCTGCACCGTCTTGCGCGCCTCTTCCAGCTCGCGCAGCCGGGCCACGTCGAGGGTCACGCCGCGGCGGGCCAGCTGCATGGCGGCAAAGTCGGGATCGGAACGAAGCAGTCGGGGATCAAGCATGATGAATCCTTGTGGCAATCAGGTGGCAGCCTCTTCAGGCCGCTTCTACGGTTGGCGGACAATGGTGAAGCAAAGTATTTTGGTAAAGATCGATCATGGGAAAACCCAGCTCATGGTCTCCCCAGATCAGCTCACCGTATTCGATACGAAACTCCGCAAAACGAGCCGGATCGAGATATGCGCGAATCTGTGGGTGGCGCGACGAGGACAGAAAAGGCTTAAAGTCTACAACTTGGTGAGCGCCGTCATCGAAACGAATGGCCAACACATGGTCGGCCACTAGCGTTGCCTCCACTACATTGATCGCATCGCTCATTTCAGCCTCCGCGTAATTCGCTCAGGGGTGATCGGCTTATGCAGTACAAAGAAGTCGACCCACTTGGCCACAATCTCTTCTGCCCGTGCCGAGACCAGCTCGGCAAAATAGCGTTGTTCACGCTCTGCCAAGGGATGGCGGCCAGCCACTCGGCTGTAAAGAATATCGACCACCTGTCCGTTCACAACCACGATCTCGGCACGCATCTCACGCCCCTGACACTTGGCGTGCACATGTACCGGTTCGTGCTCATTGGCATAGAACACGATGACGAGTCCGAAGTACTCGTACAGTTTGGGCATCTCATCCACTCTCCCCGGCTGCCGCATCCAGGCGGCGCAGCCAGTCGAGCTTTTCGCGGATGCGCTGCTCCAGGCCGCGGTCGGTGGGGTAATAATAGCGCGTTCCGGCCAATGCGTCAGGCAGGTAGTGCTCGCCGGCGGCGTAGGCGTCGGGCTCGTCGTGGGCGTAGCGGTAGGCCTTGCCGTAGCCCAGCTCCTTCATCAGCCGGGTCGGCGCGTTGCGCAGGTGGAGCGGCACCTCCAGCGAGCCGTGCTCGCGCGCATCCCGCATGGCTGCGTTGTAGGCGGTGTAGACGGCGTTGCTCTTGGCCGCACACGCCAGGTAGGTGATCGCCTGACCGAGTGCCAGCTCGCCCTCCGGGCTGCCGAGCCGTTCGACCACCTGCCAGGCGTCGAGGGCGACCTGCAGGGCGCGCGGGTCGGCGTTGCCGATATCCTCACTCGCCATGCGCACCACACGGCGGGCGATGTAGAGCGGGTCGCAGCCGCCGTCGAGCATGCGCGCCAGCCAGTAGAGGGCGGCGTCCGGCGCCGAGCCGCGCACCGCCTTGTGCAGCGCCGAGATCTGGTCGTAAAACGCCTCGCCCCCCTTGTCGAAGCGGCGGCTGCCACCACCGGCCAGCAGCTCGTTCAGCGTCGCCTCGTCGACCTCTCCCCCCACCCCGGCCAGATCGGCGGCGATCTCGAGCAGGTTGAGGGCGCGCCGTGCATCGCCGTCGGCGGCCTGCGCCAACCGCTCCAGCAGCGCCTCTGGCACAGTAACCTGCCCAGCGAGACCGTATTCGGCATCGGCCAGTGCCCGCTCCAGTACCCGGCGCACGGCGTCGCTGTCGAGCGCCCGCAGGACGTAGACACGGGCGCGCGAGAGCAGCGCGTTGTTCAGCTCAAAGGAGGGGTTCTCGGTGGTGGCGCCGACGAAGATGAAGGTGCCGTCCTCGACATGGGGCAGAAAGGCGTCCTGCTGCGCCTTGTTGAAGCGGTGCACCTCGTCGACAAAGAGCAGGCTGCCCTCACCGCGGGCGCGTGCGGCGCGCGCCTCATCGACCGCCGCACGGATCTCGCGCACCCCGCCGAGCACCGCGGAGAGGGTGAGAAAGTGCAGGTTGCCACGGTGGGCCAGCATCCGTGCCAGGGTCGTCTTGCCGGTCCCGGGCGGCCCCCACAGGATCATCGAGTGGGGGCGTTCGGACTCGATGGCGCGACGCAGCGGACGGCCAGAACCCAGCAGGTGCTCCTGGCCGTAGAAGTGGTCGAGGCTACGGGGCCGCATGCGGTCGGCCAGCGGCCGACCTGCGGCGGCCTCGCCCGCAAAGAGATCGCCGCTCACACCGACCTACTCCAGACCGAGGATGTCGGTTCCGGGCGGCGGATCGAAGGTGAACAGCTCGGCATCCAGCTCAGGATTGCGCTGCAGGCCGAGAAACTCCAGCCGGGTAAACTGGCCGAACTGGTCGGCCATGTCCATCACCAGCAGCTGCCCGTCACGAAAGGCGAGCAGTACCCGTTCGAAATCACCATCCCGGTGGTACGGCTCCAGCTCAAGCCACTGGAAGCCTTCAAACGGCCCCAGATCGATCAACGCAAAGCGTTCGCCGATCCGCTCCGGCGCACTGAGCAGCAATGCGGGGGTGTCATCAAGTGCCTCATCCTGCGGGCGCACACTGGCCTGAGCCAGTTCGCCGTCATAGGTCCAGAGCTGCTCACCATCGGCGATGTAGAGCTGCTGATGCGGCTGCCGATAGGCCAGACGAAAGCGTCCCGGCTGCTGTACGGCAATCTCCCCTTCGGCCTCTTCCAGAATGCGGCCGCGGGCATCGGTCACGGTCTGCAGAAAGCCGGCCTGCATGGCGGTCAGCTGGTCAAAGAAGGCGTGAAACTGGGCCAGCGCCTCATCGGCCTTGGCCGGCGCACTCAGGGTCAGTGTCAGCAGGGGCAGCAGCAGCCATCGATTCATTCTCATCACATCACTCCTGCGGGGGTGGAATCAGCACTTCGCGCATCCCGTTCGACTGTGCTTCGCCGACGATACCGTCACTCTCCATCTGCTCCACGATGCGGGCGGCGCGGTTGTAGCCGATCTTGAGCTTGCGCTGCACCCAGGAGACCGAACCACGCCGACTCTCGGCCACCAGCCGCACCGCGTGGTCGTAGAGTGCATCGGTCTCTTCGTTGGACGAACCATCCGGGGAAAAGTTGCCCTCCCCTTCACTGCCACCGGCCAACACCTCGTCGATGTAGTCGGGTGAGCCCTGCTGGTGCAGGTGGTGGACCACCCGATGAACTTCCTCATCGGAGACAAAGGCACCGTGGATACGGACCGGGTGGCCACTGCCGGGTGGCAGATACAGCATGTCGCCGTGGCCGAGCAGATGCTCGGCGCCGTTCTGGTCGAGGATGGTGCGCGAATCGACCTTGGATGAGACCTGAAAGGCGATCCGGGTGGGAATGTTGGCCTTGATCAGGCCGGTAATGACGTCGACCGACGGCCGCTGGGTGGCCAGGATCAGGTGGATGCCGGCGGCGCGTGCCTTCTGCGCCAGACGCGCGATCAGCTCCTCGACCTTCTTGCCGACGATCATCATCAGATCGGCGAACTCGTCGACCACCACGACAATGAAGGGCAAGGTATCGAGCAGCGGCGCCTCCCCCAGCGCCGTCAGTGCCGGGTCGGCCAGCGGATCGGTCAACGGCTGCCCCGATGCGCGTGCCTCGCGCACCTTGCTGTTGAAGCCGGCCAGATTGCGCACACCGAGGGCCGACATCAGCTTGTAGCGCCGCTCCATCTCGGCCACACACCAGCGCAGGGCGTTGGCGGCGTCCTTCATGTCGGTGACCACCGGGGCCAGCAGGTGGCGGATATCCTGATAGACCGAGAGCTCGAGCATCTTCGGATCGATCATGATAAAACGCACCTCGTCCGGCATGGCGCGGTAGAGGATGCTGACGATCATGGCATTGACCCCGACCGACTTGCCCGAACCGGTGGTGCCGGCGACCAGCAGATGCGGCATCCGCGCCAGATCGGCCACCACCGGACGGCCGGAGATATCCTTGCCCAGCACCAGGGTCAGCGGCGAGCCGGCCTTCTGATACTCATCCGACTCGATCAGCTCGCGCAGCAGGACCAGCTCACGCTCTTCGTTGGGGATCTCCAGCCCAACCGTCGACTTGCCGGGGATGACCTCGACAATGCGCACGCTGGTTACCGACAGCGCACGTGCCAGATCCTTGGCCAGATTGCTGATCTGGCTGACCTTGACCCCGGGGGCCGGGCGCATCTCGAAGCGGGTGATGACCGGTCCCGGACTGACCGCGACCACCTCGACCTCGATGCGAAAGTCGCGCAGCTTCTCCTCGACCAGCCGGGCGATGGCCTCCAGCTCCGCTTCGCTGCGACTGGCCACCAGCCGGCTCGGCAGATCGAGCAACTCGACGCCGGGTGGACGATCAAAGTCGATCCGTTCAGGCGGGGCTTCAGGACGTGCTCCGAGCAAAAAGCCGGGACGGTTGTCGGCCGGTTCATCCAGATGCACGCCCGGCGGCAGCTCCAGCACCTCATCCACGGCAGGCGCGACGGCAGCCAGCTTCGGCGCAGGACGCTCAGCCGCCCAAGGCAACTCCTCCGAAACCGCCTGCAGCTCGACCTTCGGCTCAATACGGACCTTGCGCTGCAAGGGTCGCAACGGTTCACGGTACTCGGTCTCGACCGTCGGGGCATCCGCCGGCTCCTGCCGCTCTTGCTGGTAGCGCTCCACCGCCGCACCCGCGCCTTGGCGCAGTCGGGCCAGCAGTGCCAGTGTCCGCTGGCCAAGCCAGTCCATCACCCCGATCCACGAAAGGCCGGTCAGCAGGGTCAGACCGGTCAGAAAGAGGGCCAGCAAAAAGAGGGTGGCGCCGAGAAAATCGACCAGACCGACCATGCCGCTACCGACCACGTCGCCCAGAATACCACCGCCGGCCATCGGCATCGCCATGGCCGGTTCAGGGTGGTGTAACCCGGCCAGCCCCGTGCCGGCGGTCAGGGTCAGGACAAAACCGATGAGACGCACCAGCAGCAACGCCACCAGCGCATCACCGGCGCTCTCCGGCACCGCTTCGACCTCAGCGTCGACCACGGCCTCGCGGCGCAACGTGAACAGCGCCCAGCCCCACCAAGCCACCAGCAGCGGAAAGAGCCACGCCATGTAACCGAAGAGGTAGAGAAAGAGGTCGGCAAAGAAGGCGCCGGCCACACCGCCCATGTTGGCCACCATGGCCGTTTCATGGCTATGCGACCAGCCGGGATCGGTCGGATCATAGGTCAGCAGTGACAGCGCCAGCCAGATCGCCAGAACGGCAAAGACGAACAGCGCCCCCTCACGAAGCGCCCGCCGCAGCAGGCGGGCCAGCGGCGATTCCCCATCCCTCTTGATCGTTGCCTGGGCCACAAGCGCGCATCCGGTGCAAGAAAGCTGCATTTTACCCGTTTTGAGCGCCTTCTGCAGACCCGTAGCCCAGGCCCGACAATTGCCAGAATCAGAGCCACTGACTATAATGAAGTGAGTTTTTCCGCACAGGAGGGCGCCACGCCTTGGACAGTTCCAGTTGTAGAGACAACCGGATGTTGACCGCTACGGCGCGGCCTGCCTGACCCTCATCCTTCAGGCTCGCTCTCGCGCCGCAATGGCGTGGATGGGGCCTGTCGACCCAACCGCCTCACACCTCCACGGGCCCATCGGCCTAGACAGATGCACGCACGCTCACGGCCGTGTTTCGTTTCACCGTGTCGACGCACGCCACCCGATGAAAGACGGCATGGATCGCAGGAGAGCAGGGATGGAGTTTGAGCACTATCTGACCGAGATTCGCGAACTGCTGCCGCAACAGGAGTGGGAGCGGCTCAAGGAGCTGCTGGTGCAGATGGCGGTGCAGGACATCGCCCATGTGCTGATGGAGCTGGACGACGAGCACTTTCCCGTCACCTTCCGCCTGCTGCCGGACGATCGCCGCAACCCCGTCTTCGCCTACCTCGACCCGCCCTACCAGCGGGGGCTGATCACCCACCTCTCCGAGCTTGATGCCCGTACCGTGCTGCAGGCGCAGGACCCGGACGATCTGACCGCGCTGCTCGAGTACCTGCCGCCCGATGAGGCGCGCCACCTGCTGCGCCTGCTGCCGTTTCGTGCCATCCGCCGTGCGCTGACCCTGCTCGGCTACCCGGAAGACAGCGTCGGCCGTCTGATGACGCCCCATTTCGTCTCGGTTCGCCCGGTCTGGACGGTCGGCGCAGCACTGGCCTATATCCGTGCGCAGAGCGAACAGGGAGAGACCGTCAATACCCTCTTCGTAACCGACAGCCACGGCAAGCTGCTGGGCGCCATCCCGCTGCACGAGTTCGTCCGCGCGCGCCCCTTCGACAAGGTTGAACGGCTGATCCAGCCGGTCCATTCGGTCACCGCCACGGTCGACCGTGAGCACGCCGCCCAGCAGCTGCAACACTACGACCTGGAGACGCTACCGGTCACCGACGACGAGGGCGGCCTGCTCGGTATTGTCACCGTCGACGACGTCCTCGATGTGCTGGAGAAGGAGACCACCGAGGACTTCCACAAGATGGGCTCGGTCGGCGCGGTCCACCTCTCACTGCGTGACGCACCGGCTCGTCTGCTGTTCCAGAAGCGCATCGGTTGGCTGCTGGTACTGGTCTTTATCAACCTGATCGGCGGCTGGATGATCTCTGGCTACGAGGAGATCATCGAAGCAGTGGTCGTGCTGGTTTTCTTCCTGCCACTGATCATCGCTAGCGGTGGTAACGCCGGTGCACAATCCTCAACCCTCATGGTACGCGCCCTGGCCACCGGGGATGTCCACTCAGGTGACTGGCTTCGCCTATGGGGGCGGGAATTGGCTGTCTCCGCAGCATTGGGGCTGACGATGGCACTGGTCATCTCGACCATTGGTCTATGGCGCGGTGGCATCGAGGTTGCTTTGGTCGTCGCTCTGGCCATGGTCCTGATTGTTATGATCGGCAGCCTCTTTGGCATGCTGCTGCCCTTTTTACTAAACCGCTTTCGCTACGATCCGGCCACCGCCAGCGTTCCCTTGGTCACTTCGGTGGCCGATATCGCCGGTATCCTGATCTATTTCTCCATTGCCATGGCCATCGTTGGCCTGCCGGATCTGGCCTGACAGGGAGTGCCCGATGACTGACTCCGCACTCCTTCAAATGATCCAGCAGTGGCTCGAGCATGACGATACGACCGCGATCAACGCGCGGCTGGCCGACCTGCCGGATCAGGATGTCGCCAAGCTGCTGGCCGGCCTCAGCAGCGAGGAGCAGGCCAGAGTCATTGCCCTGCTGCCCGAAGAGCGCAGCGCCAACGTCTTCTCCTACCTGCACACCGAGCAACAGGGCAAGCTACTGCAGGAGCTGGACAATACCGATCAGGCCGCGCTGATCAGCGAACTCCCGTACGACGACGCCACCGCCCTGCTCGAGGAGCTGCCGGACGAGCACAGCGAGCTGCTGATGGGGCTGCTCGAACCGGAAGATCAGGCGGTACTGCAAAACCTGCTCGCCTGGCCTGAGGAGAGTGCCGGCCGCCTGATGACTCCGGAGTTCGTCGCGGTGCGCCCGGACTGGACGGTGGAGCAGGCGCTGGACAAGGTGCGCGACTGGTGCGAGGAGCGTGAGACGGTCAATACCGTCTTTGTCACCAGTAACCGAGGGCAGCTCTTCGGCACCCTCAGCCTCAAGCAGCTGCTGCTGGCACAGCCTGAGCGCCACATCGATTCGCTGCTGGGCGACGACCTGGTTCTGATCGAGGCGCACGAGGATCAGGAAGAGGTCGCCCGCCTCTTCCACCACTACGACCTCGAGGTGCTGCCGGTGGTCAACGGCCACGGCACCCTGGTCGGTATCATCACCGTCGACGATATCCTCGACGTGGTCGAAGAGGAGACCACCGAAGACTTCCACAAGATGGGCTCGGTCGGCGTGCTCAACCTCTCGCTGCGCCATGCCAGCCCGTCGCTGCTCTACCGCAAGCGGATCGGCTGGCTGGTCATTCTGGTGCTGGTCAACCTGCTCAGCGGTGCCGCCATCGCCATCTTCGAGACAGCGATCGAGGCGGTCGTCGCGCTGGTCTTCTTCCTGCCGCTGGTCATCGCCACCGGCGGCAACGCCGGCTCGCAGGCCTCGACGCTGATGGTGCGCGCGCTGGCCACGGGCGATGTCCAGTCACGCGATTGGTTCAGGCTGTGGGGCAAGGAGCTAGGGGTCTCTGCCGCACTCGGCATCACCCTCGGACTGGCGGTCTGGCTTCCTGCCACCTGGCTCGGCGGCAGCGAGATCGGTAGTGAGGTGGGGCAGGCAGTCGCCATCGCCATGGCACTGGTCGTGGTTCTGGGCAGCATGGTCGGCATGCTCCTGCCCTTCATCCTGACCCGGTTCAAGCTCGACCCGGCCACTGCCAGCGGGCCGCTGATCACCTCGGTCGCCGACGTGGTCGGCATCCTGATCTACTTCAGCGTGGCCACCGCCATCCTCAGCGTGACGCTGGCCACCTGAGCCGCAGTCCCGCTCGGCTCAGCCGATATGGCAAACGACCTGTCGGGGGCCCGCCCGATCGCGATGCTCCCACAGGAAGATGCCCTGCCAGGTGCCGAGCACCAGACGCGCGTGCATGATCGGGATCGCGAGTGAAGTCGGTGTCAGAGCGCACTTGATGTGGGCCGGCATGTCGTCCGGCCCCTCACTGCAGTGGGTGTAGAGCGGGTCGTCACGCACCACCAGCCGATCCAGCCACCGCTCCAGATCGCGCCGCGCACTCGGGTCGGCGTTCTCCTGAATCATCAGGCTGGCGCTGGTATGGCGCACGAAGAGGGTACACAGCCCCTCCTCGATAGCGCTCTCGGCGACCAGGCGCGCCACTTCGTCGGTAAACTCATGCAGGCCGCGCCGGCCACTGTGGATCGTCAGGACGGTGTTCACTCACCCTCCCGGTCATTATGCTGACGCGGTCGACGGGGCGGGCGAATGGCCCAGACCACCACCGCGACCAGCGCCAGCAACAGACCCAGTTCAAGCCACATGCCAAATGTAGGCGTTAACCGTCTGCGGTAATAGCGGCAATCAGCTCACCCATCGCCTGATCGGCCTTGTCGTTGTCGATCTGGCAGGTACCGGCATTCATGTGGCCACCACCGCCATACTTCAGGCAGAGTTCGCCGACATTGGTCTTCGAGCTGCGATCAAGGATCGACTTGCCGATGGCAAAGACGGTGTTCTGGCGCTGGAAGCCCCACATCACGTGGATCGAGATGTTGCACTGCGGGTAGAGGGCGTACAAGGTAAAGCGGTTGGTCGCGTAGATCGTCTCCTCGTTGCGCAGATCGAGCACCACCAGGTTGTCATGCACGGTGCTGCAACGCTGGATCTGCTCCTTCGCCTGCTCCTGGTGGCTGAAATAGAGGTCGACCCGCTCCCTGACGTCGGGCAGATCAAGGATCTCGTCGATCGAGTGGTCACGGCAGTAGTCGATCAACTTCATCATCAGCTGGTAGTTGGAGACGGTGAATTCGCGGAAACGACCGAGCCCGGTGCGGGCATCCATCAGATAGTTGAGCAGTACCCAGCCCTTCGGCTCGAGGATCTCGTCGCGGTTGAAGTTGGCCGAGTCCCCCTTGTCGACCGCCTCCATCATCTCGGTCCAGGCCGCCGGGAAGGCCTTCAGGCCACCGTAGTGGTCCCACACCACGCGCGCGGCGGAGGGTGCATTCGGATCGATGATGTGGTTGTCGGCCCGCTCGGCATTGCGCACCGTCTCGCTCAGATGGTGGTCAAAGGCAAGATGGCAGCCCGGCACATAGGGCAGGTTGGTGGTGATATCCCGGGGGCCGATGTCGATCTTGCCATCCTGCATGTCCTTGGGATGGACAAAGAGGATGTCATCGATCAGATCGAGGTGCTTGAGCAGGGTGCCACAGACCAAACCGTCAAAGTCACTACGGGTTACCAGGCGATATTTCGCACTCATGTGTTTCGACTCCTGTTTTGATGATTCTATTAAGCCTATCTTCACCCTCGCGCCAGACCAAAATACGGCAAGAGCGGCACCAAATCAAACCATGATAACAAAAAGTATATCAGAGCAACAAAACAGATGGAGAGGACAACCACATCACTGGTGAATTTGAACAGGTCATAAGGCTTTGCCGTCAGGGCGATACCCTTGAGGCTCGACAGGGGCAGAAGCGTGTCGAGACGGATACGCTCTCCGCCCGCTGCCGCCTCCTGCTCACTCGCATAGCGTTTCCAGGCGTCTTCGACGGGCTTGAGCCTCGCGCGCGTAAACTCGTCATCGGAATGGCCCAGACGCCGCTGGTGTGCGCTCACGTAATCGTCGTCACTGTTCAGGGTCTTGAAGACCGCATTAGCCTGAATCAACCGATCGACAGGCACGACAACTTCATGGCAAGAAACCAGTGTAGCCCGTTTTTCCGACAGAAACTGCCTGACATCGGATCGAAGCTGTTCCAGTGGCGGAGTAGCGCGCAGCTTGACTGCGATTTCGGTCAGGTCGTCCCGACGCACGATCGGAACAAAGACACGGTAACCCTCGTCGTCGAGCAACAAGGCGTCCAGGCTCTTTTGCTCACGCCAGACCAATTGCCCACTCTTTGCGGTGCCTCCGTACTCGGCCGTCGTACCTGCCTCCCCCCCTCCAGATGTCTCCTTGGGCACGACCTCCTCGGGTACTACACCCGCTTCCTCCGCTTGTGCAGCATTCGGCATGCAAACCATCCGCGAGCGGTAATCGACGCAGGGAATACCAAAGAGTGGCGAGATCAGCGGCTCACCCGGCGCCTGACAACGACCCACCAGCTCGATCCGCCCCTGAGAAGCGCCACGCACGCTCTGGGTGGCCGTATCCCAACGTTTCCATTGCAGCGTGATGACCGCCACCAAGGCCATCGCAAACAGCATGGCCATGATGCCCAAGGTGCCGACCGCGGGCCAGAAAAGCCATGCGAACCTGTCGATCAGCAGCTCGAGTACGCGCACACTGCCTAAAACCATCAGGCCCAAAAAAACCAGACCAACCACCAAATACCACACAGCCCCGACAGTGAATCCGTGAAGCTCTTCGGCTTCCAGCCACTGGGCCCACACTGCCTGTTTCTCGTCGTTGGCTGCAGCCAGGCGGTTGAACTTCATTTCATGGTCTCCTTGAACGGGCGCAACCGCCCCCCCCACCACAGTACGGAGCGCAGGCTCTGGGGTTTGTGCCAGGATCATTGTGCTATCCACGGATTTGATTATAGCGTGAACCAGAACGGCAGGACGCTGCCGTTCTGAAACGGAGTTAGACAAAGGCCAGTCAGATATTCCAGCACGCCACGCGCCAAGTCGGCGTCGGCGCCTGCGTCTCCAGTTCGGGAGCGTCACGGTCACAACGGCCGGCGATGGCGCGCTCGCAGCGCGGGTGAAAGTGGCAGCCGGCCGGTGGGTTGAGCAGGCTCGGCGGTTCGCCGGGCGGCACCGTCCGGTAGCGCTTGGCGTTGTCGGCGTCAGCCGTGGGCAGGGCGGCGAGCAGGGCGCGGGTGTAAGGATGGCGTGGCGCCTGCAGCAGCTCTTCGGTCGGCCCCTCCTCGACCACGCGCCCGGCATACATCACATGCAGACGTTCGGCGTGGTGGCGCACCGTGGCCAGGTCGTGGGTGATGAAGAGCAGCGCCAGTGAGCGATCACGGCGAATCGCGTTGAGCAGGTCGAGCAGTTCGACCCGCACGGGGGCGTCGAGCATCGAGACCGGCTCGTCGGCGATCAGCAGCGCCGGTTCGAGGATCAGCGCGCGGGCGATGACCACCCGCTGCTGCTGGCCACCGCTGAGCTGGTGGGGAAAGCGTTCCAGAAAGTCATCGACCGGCTGCAGGCGCACCTCTTCGAGCACGGCGCGGATGCGCCGCTCGCGCTCGGCACGATCGCGCACGCCGTGGACAATGAGCGGCTCGGCCAGCAGGCGGCGTACATCCATGAAAGGCGGCAGGGCGCCGTACGGGTCCTGCTGTACGAAGCCGACCCGCGCCCGGTGGTCTAGCCGCTGCGCCCGGTTCAAATGGCGCAGATCGAGGCCGTCGAAGGTGATTTGACCACCATCGGGCGGGTGCAGTCCGAGCAGCGTGCGCACCAGCGAGCTCTTGCCGCTGCCGCTCTCACCGACCACGGCGACCGCCTCGCCGCGGCGCACAGCGAGGTCGATGCCGTCGACTGCACGCACCTCGCCGGTACGCAGCAGCCCCCAACGACGCACCTCGAAGCGCTTGACCAGCGCGCTCGCCTGCAGCACCAGCGGCGCTGTCGCATCATGCGGCGGCGACGCCTTGAGCGATTGGCGCTCCGGCAGGCTGGCCAGCAGCCGCTGCGAGACAGCGTGGCTCGGCTGATGGTAGAAGGTCGCCGCGTCGGTCAATTCGACCACCTGCCCCTGCGCCATCACCGCCACGCGGTCGGCCAGCTCGCTGGAGATCGCCACATCGTGGGTGATCAGCAGGAAGCTGGTGCCCTCCTCGCGCTGGATGCGCTTGAGCAGGTTCATGATCGCCGTCTGGGTCAGGATATCGAGCGCCGAGGTCGGCTCATCGAGGACGACGAGTGCAGGACGGGTCGCCAAGGCCATGGCCAGCACCACGCGCTGGCGCATGCCGCCGGAGAGTTCAAACGGGTAGCGGTCGGCAAAGTCGACCGGCACCCCGACGCGGCTGAAGACTTCGACGACCCGCTGCCGCGCCTGCGCGGCGCTCCACCCGAAGTGCAGGCGTAACGGCTCGGCGACCTGCTCTCCGACCCGCACCACCGGGTTGAGGGCGTTCATCGCCGCCTGCATCACCAGCGAGATTCGCTGCCAGGCAACCTCGCGGCGGAAACGCTCGTCGCTGAAACGGTGCAGCGGCAGGCCGTCGAGCTCGATCTCGCCATCGACCCGCTCGATGTTGCGCGGCAACAGCCGCAGCAGGGCACGTGCCAGCGAGCTCTTGCCGCAGCCCGACTCGCCGAGCAGCACCAGCGTCTCGCCACGCGCCAGATCGAAACTGACCCGGTCGACCGCCTGCACCACCCCGCCCTCGCTGCGGTAGCTGAGGGAGAGGTCGCGGAGACTGAGCAATGGCCGTCCCTCCATGCTCACCGCCCCCGCAGCCGTGGGTTGAAGACGCGGTCGAGGGCAAAGCCGAGCATGGCAAAGCCGAGCCCGGTCAGTAGCAGCAGGGCGGCGGGGCCGACGATCCAGTAGTAGTGGCCGAAGTAGAGCGCGCTCTGCTCGCGTGCATCGTTGAGGACCTTGCCCCAGGTCGGCAGCAGCGGGTCGCCCAGGCCGAGCACCGCCAGCGACGCCTCGAGGAAGACGAAGGCCGGGATCAGGGTGACCAGGGTCGGGATCAGCACCGGCAGCAGGCGCGGCACCAGATAGCGCAGAATGATGCGCGCATCGCTCGCGCCGTAGGCGCGCGCCGCCTCGACCCACGGCGCTTCGCGGAGCGGCAATAGCATGGCGCGGTACATCTTGATGCTGGCGCTGAAAAGCCCAAGGGCGACGACAACCCCGAGCATCAGCCAGATGCTGGTGGAGTAGAGGGTGCCGATCATGACCAGGATCGGCAGCAGCGGCAGGATCATGTTGATCTCGGTCAGGCGCTGGATGGTCGCATCGACGCGCCCGCCGTACCAGACCCCGGCGGCGGCGATGATCAGAGTGGTGACGGTGGTACCGGCTGCAGCGAGCAGACCGAAGGCGAGTGCCACCGGCGTGCCCCAGAGCAGTGCCAGGAGCAGGTCGCGGCGCTGGTGGTCGGTGCCGGCCAGGCCGTGGACGCGCCCGTACAGGACCAGGTCGGCCGCCAGCTCGGCGCCATCACCGAAGAGAACGCTATCGATGAGCAGCGTGTATTGCCCGTGTAGCGGCTTGGGCTCGGCTGCATCCGGCACCTGCAGCAGGCCGACGTGGGCTGGCTGCTCCAGACGGCGCTCCAGCGCCCAGTCCTGCGACAGGGCGACCCGCACATGACCACTGACGCGATGGTTACCCAACGCCACCTCACTCCCATCCGGTCTTTGCCAGGTCAGGTTGACAAAGGGCTCGCCACTGACACCGGAAGCCGCAAGAAAGAGGTTGATCTCATTCGGGAAGCCATCGTAGCGGTAATGGAAGACCAGACGCTGGCGCTGCTGGTGCCCACCGGCGAAGGTGCGTACCGTCTCGACCTCCCCGCCCTGGACATGGATCGTGCGCGCACTGTGACCACCGCGCAGGCGGTCGAGCCACACCGGTGAAGCATTGACCGGATGGAAGCGCCACGCCTCGCCGCCCCGCCACTGCTCCACTGCCGTCGTGTACGGGATGGCGACCACCGTGTAGAGGGAGATCGCGATCAGCAGTGCCACCAACGCCAGCCCGGCCACCGCCGAGGGGTAGCGCAGTAGACGGCGCCCGCGTTCGCGCCAGATACTCATCGCGCCGCCCCGCCGATGCGCACGCGCGGATCGAGCGCGGCATAGGCCAGATCGAGCAGCAGCACCGTCGCCGCCAGCAGGTAGGCAAAGATCACCACGGAGCCGATCACCACCGGCGTGTCGTTCATGCCGATGGCGGCGAAGAGCAGCGTACCCAGCCCCGGCCAGTTGAAGACCTGCTCCAGGATGATCGAGCCGCTCCAGAGCGAGATCAGCATCAGCAGCAGGCTGGTCAGGATCGGCGGCAACGCCGGACGCAGGATGTAGCGCCGCTCGATCAGGCGCTCCGGCAACCCCTTGGCGCGGGCCATCTCGACGTAGTCCTCGCCGGCGTGAATCAGAAAGTAGGTGCGCCAGGCGTAGATCGAGACGAAGAGTTGGGAGAGCAGGATCGCCATCAACGGCAGCGCCATGTGCTGCAGCAGGCTGCCCAGCCACGCCAGCCGTCCCTCCGGTGGTGGCGTCGCCACCATGCCACCGGGCGGCAGCACCGGCGCGATAAAGGCGAAGAGCAGGATCAGAAACATGCCGTAGAACCACGCCGGGGCCGCCGAGGTCGGTGCCAGCCCGACCACGCTGCGGTCGAGCAGCGAGCCGTAGCGACGCGACAGGCGCAGCGCCAGCCAGACCGAGATGGCAAAGAGCAGCAGGTTGGCAGTACCGAAGAGCAGCAGCGTCGCAGGTAGGCGCTCGGTGATGATCGCGCGCACGCTGCGCGAACCGCTGTCGCTGTGCATCTGCTCGGCGCGCCCCAGATCGAGCAGCATCGCCCGCTGCAGGTAGCCAAAGCTGCGCACGATGAAGGGGCGGTCGAGGCCGAGCCGCTCGACCTCCAGCGCCACGCGCTGCTCGATCAGCGCATTGCGTTCACTGCTGGCCATCTCGCGAAAGGCGGCGTCCTCGCGCACCGACTCGGCGATCTCGCCGCGGATCTGCATCAGGCGCAGATCATCAACCCGCCCTCCCATGTTGGCGATCAGGATGGTCAGATAGACCCCGGCCAGCACCGTCAGCAGCAGCACCACCACGCGGCGCGACAGGTGCAGAAACAGCGGGTACCATTCGCGCTTCATTCCAGCACCGTGGCAAAGTGGTGAGCGGCGAAGGCCGGCAGGGCGACCGCGTGGCTGGTCACGGCGACCTCCAGCGTGTTGGCGCCGGTACCGAGTGCGGCCAGCTGCTCGGCCGCTAGGTCGATGCGCCACTGCCCGTCGGTCTGCGGCACAGCACTGCCGTGCGCCACCAACCGATAGTGGCTGTCGAAGAGCAGCCAGTCGATCCGCTCGATCGCCGAGTGCGGATACGGGGTGCCGTCGTGGGTAACGGACAAGGTAAAGGTGGCCGCCTCGCCGCGCTCGACCAGCAACGGCCCCTGCAGTAGCGGCTCAGGAATCGCCGGTGCGGTAAAGCGCAGCCAGCGCTGTGCCGGGTCGGGGTGGGCCGGATTGCGCCGCAGCACCACGCTGCCTTCGACCGGGTGGACGCGGTGCAGCATGAACGGCCCGTTGCCGACATAGAAGTGGCCGCGTTCACGCTGCCAACGGTCGAGGGCGTCATAGCGGGTCGCCACCTCATCGCTCGCCAATCGCGGCGCCAGCGCACGGGGGTACGGCACGATCCCCTCCGCCTGCGCCCGCACCAATTGCCTACGCAGCACCGGCAGGCTCGGCCCACTGGCCAGGCTCAGCCACTCCGCCCCGATGCGGTCGGCCTTGTTGGACGAGAAGGCGAGACTCCCCTCCCGTTCGGCTTCGATGGCCAGGGCGATGAGGTGCCACGGCAGCAGCGACGGTGCGCGGGCGGCGACCATGGTCTCGGCATCGGGGTGGATCTGATCGCTGTAGACCTCAACCACCAGTGGCTGCTCGGAGACGATGCGCCAGCCACGAAAGTGGTGACGAAAGGCATCCAGTGCCGGCCGATGGGCGGGATCGAGGAGCGGGCTTGCCTCGTCGCCCCGATCGAAGGTCAGGATCATCGGCAAGAGCAGATCGGCCGGCGAGAGCGGCGAGCCGTCGTGCCAGCGCCGCTGCCAGAAATCGGCCTCGAAGGTGATGCGTACCCGACTGCGCGCCTGCAAGCCGTCCGGATAACGTTCGGCCACGGTGATGAAGCGTTCAGCCTTGGCATCCCAGTCGATCCAGGCGTCATCGGCCACCGGGATCCGTTCGGCAAAGTCGAGGGCGAGCCAGTCGTGGTTGCGAACCACCGGCGCGCCCTGCTCGACCGTCACCTCGGCCGTGGCGATGCGCTGCGGCCAAAAGAGGCCGGTGTATGGGTCAGGCAGCAGCAGCGGGTCGTTCAGCGCACGGGTGATCATCTGATCATAGATCCACTGGCTGCCGGCCACCGGATTCCAGGGCGCGGTGAGCAGACTCGGGCTACCGACAACCACGCGCCCACCCGGGCGATCGGTGAAGCGCAGGGTGTAGGGCCACAACGCCGAACCGGCCACGCCGCCGGCCAGATCGACCGCCAGCGCGACGTTGGCGGCACGTGGCCAGACATTCAGCTGCCCGACCGTCCAGACATTGGTCGACTCCTTCAGTGCCATCGCCAGTCCGCGCGCCATCAGGCGCTGGCGCTCCTCCCAGTCGGCGTAGTCGCGATTTTCCAGCCGCGCCGCCAGGGCGTCGAACTCAGGGTCGGGATCAAAGGCCTGCCACCAGCTATCCGGCCGACCACGGCGCGTGTAGTAGAAACTCAGGTTGTCGGCCTGATCGC
The DNA here is from genome assembly GCA_007128895.1 of Gammaproteobacteria bacterium. Classification (GTDB taxonomy): domain Bacteria; phylum Pseudomonadota; class Gammaproteobacteria; order SKWO01; family SKWO01; genus SKWO01. The sequence continues at coordinate 26,669 of SKWO01000008.1, read as the reverse complement.
GCACGATGCGCGTCGCCATCCACGCGCCCAAGAAGAGGTTCCACGCGCCATCCAGCGGGTCGGTGCCGAGCCAGATGCGCGACGACTCGGCCACGTTGCGGTAGATGCGCTCGACCACAAAGCCCTCGGCCGCCAACCGGTCGGCCACGTAGTCACCGAGGCGACGGCGCTCGGTCTCGGTGCGAATGATCGCGATGATCCGCACCGGCTCGCCCGCGTGGTACCAAGTCGCGCCCCGCCGCTCGGCCCCCAGCCGTCGCATACCCGTCTCGATCGCCGCGCGCGCACGCGCCGGATCGTAGCGGTAGTACTGCTCCAGCTCGCGCACCACCGGGGCCAGCCGGGCGTAATCGGGAAAGGCGTTGCCAATCGGCAACAAGCGCGGCACGGCCAGCCCGCCGTAGAGCTCATCGGCGATATGGTGGCGATCGATCAACCAGTTCAGCGCCTCGCGGATCTCCGGGGCGTGAACGGGGTCGAGACGACCGTCGCTCAGAATCGGCCCGGCGGTATTCAGGCGCAGATCGGTCGCCGTGCCCCAGGAGAGGTCGTAACCGGCGCGCGGACTGTCGCGCAACTGGCGCAGCAAGGCCACGCTGGTGCTGCCGTGGGCGAAGAGGTGGTGGGAGCCGCCGTCGATCAGACGCGGGATCTGCCCGGCATCCTGCACCCGGGTAAAGACCACCTCATCGACCAATGCCCCGCCCTGAGAGCCCTCGAACGGCTCGGCCAGGGCAGCCGTGGTGCCCCCTGCAGACAGCAGCCCTACAGACAGCAGCATGGGCCCAACCAGGCGGCTCAACGATCTCTTCATGAATCCTTTCGACAGCGTCGTATCACTCGGCCAATCCTAGCACGACCGCCTTTCCAATTGACGAATAAAACGCGGAGGGGATATCCTGCGACCATTATCATTTTCAATGCGCCTGCCCAGGGGGAATGTGTGTCGTCACAGGTCATTGCGGTCGTCAATCAGAAAGGGGGGACCGGGAAGACCACCTTGGCCATGAACCTGGCCGCCGGGCTGGCCAGACGTGGCCGCACCCTGGTCGTGGATGCCGACCCGCAAGGCTCAGCCGGCCAGTGGGCCCGCATGGCCCCCGAAGAGCGCCCCTTTCCCGCCTCGGTCTTTGCCATCGCCGGCCCCCTTGAGCGCGAGCTCAAGGCGCTGCGCCGGGACTATGAACACCTGGTCATCGACTGCCCACCCACCCTGGAAGGTGGAACGATCCGTGCCGCGCTCGGCAGCGCCGACATCGTGCTGATCCCGGTCCTGCCCTCGCCCATCGACCTCTGGGGCAGTGTGCGCATGATCCGCGGCCTGGACGATGCCCGCATGCACAACCCCAGCCTGCGCCCATTCATCGTGGTCAACCAGGTCGAACCGCGCAGCGCCCTGACCAACGCGATGCAGCATGCCTTGGGCGAAATCGAGATCCCGGCGCTGACCAGCTACATGCGCCGCCGCGCCATCTACCGCCGCAGCGCCCTGGAGGGCTGCTCGGTCTTCGACCTGGGGCGCCCAGGTGCCTCTGCAGCCCAGGAAATTGAGATCATGATCAAGGAGATTCTCTAAATGAGCCAGATTCAGGACAAGCTCGCCGCCACGGTACGCGCCGCACGCGACGAACAGAACAAACCGCCGACCGACGCGGCACCGACGGCGAAAAAGCCGGCCCCCACTACCCCGCGCAAAACGCCAGCCACGGAGCCGACACCCCCCCCCCTGCAGCCCAACCGCCGCGTCTGGCCGGACTAGACCGGAAATCTCCCAGCCCCGCAAAAGGTGCAGCCAACGGCCAGTCGGCGTAGAATGGTGAGCTTTCCGGCCACCACCCCACGCCATGCGCATCGCCGCCGTACAACGCATCATCGGCCTGCTGCTCGCGCTCTACAGCGTGACCCTGATTCCGCCCATCCTGGTCTCGCTGTGGTATGCCGACGACCAGACGGCCGTCTTTGTCACGACCATGGCCGTGTGGGCGGGGCTGGGGCTGCTGCTGTGGCTCCCGGTACGCCATCGCCAGGAGGAGCTGCGCATCCGTGACGGCTTTCTGGTGGTGGCGCTCTACTGGTCGGTGCTCGGGCTAGCCGGCGCGATCCCGTTCTGGTACGGCGGCTTTCTTGACTTCACCGCAGCGGTCTTCGAGTCGGTCTCCGGCTTCACCACCACCGGGGCGACCAATATCGTCGGCATCGACGACCTGCCGCGCTCGATTCTCTACTACCGCCAGCAGATGCAGTGGCTCGGCGGCCTCGGTGTCGTGGTCCTGGCCGTGGCGGTACTGCCGATGCTCGGCGTCGGTGGCATGCAGCTCTATCGGGCCGAGACCTCGCGCGTGGCGCAGGAAGACAAGCTCGCCCCGCGCATCATCGACACCGCCCGTGTCCTCTGGATCCTGTACCTGAGTCTCACGGTACTCTGTGCGGTGGCTTACTGGCTGGCCGGTATGACGCCGTTCGATGCGATCGGCCACAGTTTCACCACCATCGCCACCGCCGGCTATTCGACCCACGACGAGTCGATCGGCTTCTACAACAGCGCCGCCATCGAGACAATCGCGATCGTCTTCATGTTCCTGGGCGCCCTCAACTTTGCCCTGCACTTTGTCGTCTGGCGCTCACGCAATCCGCTGGCCTACTTCAAAAATCCTGAGGTACGCTTCTTCGCCGCGATCATCCTCGGTGCAGCGCTGCTGGTCACGGCCGTACTCACCCTGACGGCGACCTACGATAGCCTGACCGAGAGCCTGCGCAAGGCGCTCTTTCAGGTCGTCTCGGTGATCACCACCACCGGCTACGGCACCGCCACCTTTGCCGAGTGGCCGCTCTTTGTCCCCTTCCTGCTGATCACCCTCTCCTTCATCGGCGGCTGTGCCGGCTCCACTGCCGGCGGCATCAAGGTGGTGCGCATCATGCTGCTGCTCAAGCAGGGCGGACGCGAGATCCACAACCTGGTCCACCCGCGCGCGATCTACCCGATCAAGATCGGCGGCAAGCCGGTGCCGGAGGAGGTGGTCAAGTCGGTCTGGGGCTTCTACTCCTTCTACATGTTCGCCTTCTTCATCCTGGTCATGGCGATGATGGGCACCGGCCTCGACCTGGAGTCGGCCATCGGTGCCGTGGTCGCTTCCTTCAACCTGCTCGGCCCGGGCCTGGGCGAGGTGGCCAGTAACTTCGCCACGGTAGGCGACACGACCAAGTGGATCGCCATCTTCAGCATGATCCTCGGGCGACTGGAGATCTTCACCCTGCTGGTCATCTTCACCTTCGTCTTCTGGCGCGGCTGAGGCCTAGCGGCGGACCTTCTCCAGCCGCCGCAAGAACTCACCCATGATGCGCCGATAGAGATCGGCCCCCAGTATCGAATCCTCCACCCCGGCATCGAGATTGGGGTTGTCGTTGACCTCGATCACCATCACGCCACGTGCGGTCTCCTTGACGTCGACCCCGTAGAGACCGTCGCCGATCAGACGGGCGGCGCGCAGCGCGGTGTTGATCACCTTGCGTGGCACATCCTCGAGCGCCACGCCACGAAAACCGCCTTGACGCGGCGCGCCCTTGGTCTGATGGTTGACGATCTGCCAGTGCTTCTTCGACATGAAGTACTGGCACGCATAGAGTGGCTGCCGATTGAGCACACCGATGCGCCAGTCGAACTCGGTGTAGACGAACTCCTGGGCCAGGATCAGATCGGACTCCTTGAGCAGGCGGCGGGCGATCTCCTCCATCTCGCTGCGGCTCTCGGCCTTGAAGACGCCGCGGGAGAAGGAGCCGTCCGGAATCTTCAACACCACCGGATAACCGATCACCTCTTCGACCTCAAGCAGGTTCTCCCGCCGCACGATCACGCTCTTCGGCGCCGGCACCTTGTGGGTGGCCAGCAGCTCGGCCAGATAGACCTTATTGGTGCAGCGCAGGATCGAGTCGGGGTCGTCGATCACCACCATCCCCTCGCTATCGGCCTTGCGGGCAAAGCGGTAGGTGTGGTGGTCGATGCGGGTCGTCTCGCGGATGAAGAGGGCGTCGTATTCGGCCAGGCGGCCGAAGTCGCGCCGGTCGATCAGCTCGACATCCATGCCCAGTGCACGACCGGCACGGATGAAGTGGGCCAGCGCCGTCCGACTCGAGGGGGGCAGCTGCTCCTCCGGGTCCTGCAAAATCGCCACATCGTAGCGGTAGCTGCGCCCGCCACGTCGGGACTGCCACTTGCGGCTGGTAAAACGTTCCAGCGCCTCGAAGAAGGGGCCCTCCTGATCGGTACCCAGGCTGGCCAGACTCAGCGGGCGGATCGCGTCGATCCGCCAATGGTCGGCCACCCGCCGGAACTCGACCTTGAGCAGCGGGGCACGGAAGAGGGTGAAGAGCTGGGTGGCGATCTCCTGCATCTCCTTCGGCGAACACTGGCCGAAGAAGAGGGTCATCTCGAAGGCGGTCGGCTGCAGACCGACCCGTTTGCGCCCAAGCACCTTCTGCACCAACCGATCGATGTCGCCCGTCTCCAGCGTATAGATCGACTTGCGACTCAGGTCCTGCAAGGTGCGCACGGTCGGCACCACCTTGTGCCCACGCGCCTCGGCCAGCAGGGAACAGTAGTAGCCGGTACTCAGGTAGCGGTGGCCACGACACAGGTTGATCACATGCAGGCCACTACGCTGGGAGTACTCCGGTCGCGTCAGGTATTCGCGCGCGGTGATCACCTGACGCGCCGGAAAGTGGACCTTCCAGTCGGCGAGCTGTTCGACAAGAATCAGGTGGTCAGTCATCGTCAAAGGGTTCCTGCAGGTGGATAGAGGATGATCACGGCCTTGAGACCGGCCTTGCCGTAGCGCGCCATGCGAGCGAAGTCGCGCCGTGGTATCGGCATGTTGATCGAATCGACCGCCGTCTCGCCATTGTCATAGTCGATGAACGGGTCGTGCACATAGATGAAGTGGTCGTCGAAGCCGGTCACCACCACCCAGTGCGGAAACTTCTCGCCGTAGATGCGCCATGAACTGATCAGGACGATCGGCACACCGCCGCTGTCGAAGCGGCCCTTGAGATCGTCGACGCCGAGCGCGCCATGCAGAATCGGTACGCCGTGGGTGAGCAGCTCCTCACGCATCTCCTCCTGCACCAGACGCATGACCTCCTTCTTCTCCGGGCTGCGCACCGAGTCGAGCAGCGGCATACCGTCATCGTTGATTGTCAACTCAACACCAAAGCCGCGATGGGCCGCCGCCAGCGCCAGCCCGAAGGGGCCGCAGCCGCCATGGCCGGAGGTCATGAAGATGGTCGTCGCCTCGCGCCAGAGGCGCAGCTCCAGTCGACGGTCGAGGGTAATGCCAGGATCGAGGGTGCGCATCGCCATCATCAGCGAGGCCGGGCCACAGGTAAAGTCGAGGGTCTGCTCATAGAACGGCACCCGCATCAGCTCCGGCTCCAGATGGGGTGTCAGCGTCTTTTCAAAACGCAACGCATCCATGTGGTCTTCGTAGTAGTCGTCGTACTCGCCGAACTGACGGTAGCCGAGCGCACCGAAGAGGTGAATCGAGGCGAGGTTGTCCTTGCGTATCTCAAGACGCAGCCAGGCACATTCACGCTCGCGCGCTGCCGCCTCGGCCGCCTCGACCAGCTGCCGCCCTACCCCCTGACCTCGCGCTCCGTCCGCCACGGCGATCGAGTAGAGACGCGCCATCGAGGTACCCCGGCTGAAGAGCAACAGGACATAGCCATCGATCCCGTGGCCAGCATCGTGGACCAGCGTCTGGGCGTTGGCACGGGTGAGCAGGTAACGAAACTGGCGCCGCGAGATCCGATCGGTGGCAAAACAGGCCTGCTCAAGCGCCTGCAGCAGTGGCAGATCGGCGACGGTGGCAGGGCGAATCATGGGGCCTCGCAGGCGGGCGGGGAAAGGCGTAAAGTATAGCGGATGCACCGCACTGCGCCACCACTGATGGAGATGCTCGCCCGGCTGATTGCACAGCCGTCGGTGAGCAGCGTCTCGCCTGAATTCGACATGGGCAATCTGGCGTTGATCGAGGAGCTGGCTGGCTGGTGTGAGGCGGCCGGTTTTCACTGTGAGATGACCCTGCTCGAGCAGAGCCCGCCCAAGGCCAATCTGGTTGCTACCTTGGGTCAGGGTACCGGGGGCCTGGTACTGGCCGGCCATACCGACACCGTGCCGTATGACGACACGTTGTGGCGCCACGATCCTTTTCGTCTGGTGGAGCGCGACAACCGTCTCTATGGTCTCGGCACCTGTGACATGAAGAGCTTTCTGGCACTGGTGCTGGAGGCGGCGCGCGGCTTCGACCCGGCCGACTTTCGCCAGCCGCTGATCCTGCTCGCCACCGCCGATGAAGAGAGTTCGATGTGCGGCGCCAAGGCGCTCGCCGAGGCCGGGCGGCGCTTCGGCCGCCACGCCGTGATCGGCGAGCCGACCGGGCTGCGTCCGGTGCGCATGCACAAGGGGGTGATGATGGAGGGGATCCGGGTGACCGGCCACAGCGGACACTCCAGCGATCCACGCCTGGGCAACAACGCCATCGAGGGGATGCACCGGGTGCTGGGTGAACTGCTGCGCTGGCGCGAGGCACTGCAGGCGAGCCACCACAACCCGGCCTTCGAGGTCGCCGGCCCCACCCTCAACCTCGGCCGCCTGCACGGCGGCGACAACCCCAACCGCATCTGCGCCTGCTGCGACCTGCACATCGACATCCGCCCGCTGCCCGGCATGGCGCTGGACGAGCTGCGCGAAACCATGGAGCGGCGACTGCGCGACGTCCTTGCCGAGACCGGCCTGGGGCTGGAGACCTACCGCCTCTTCGAAGGGATTCCGGCGGTCGAGACGCCGGCCGATGCGCCGCTGGTGCAGGCGGTCGAACGGCTCACCGGCCAGACCGCCGGCGCCGTCGCCTTCGGCACCGAGGCGCCCTATCTGCGCCAACTCGGCATGGATGTCGTGGTGCTCGGCCCCGGCGATATCGCCCAGGCCCACCAGCCGGACGAGTACCTGGCTCTCGACCGGATTACCCCGACCCTGGAGCTGCTGCGCGCGCTGATCCGCACCTTCTGCCTGTCACCAGAAAGATGATCAATTGCCGCGCTGGCTGTCGATGTGCTCGAGAAAGCTGGTCAGATCGGCGTGCTGCTGGTCACTGAGGTCGGTGTATCGGATCCCGACCCGAAACCCCTGGATCTCGCCCGAGTAGTTGGCGTAGACGACCTTGCCGTGAAAGTGCATCTTCTTGAAGTGCTCGCGCACGATCAGGTGGGTCAGTACCTCGACCGGCGTACCGGTCGCCACCGCCCGATCGCAGACAAAGGAGAGCCCGATCTGCGAGATATCACAGCTCCAGCTGGTCACCAATGGCCCGCCCTGGAGGCGGTAGTGCAGCTTCCAGCGAATATCCTCGCGCAGGTCGCTCTTACGCATGGCGCCGATCAGGCATCGGGTTTCCTGAAGGTGACCACCTGAGGCTGCCCCGGCTCATCGACAAACTGCGGGCGCGCCTCCCAATGGTCTCCGCGCTGACTGGCCAACTCGCGTTCACGCTCGCTGATCAGGCGCAGCGCCTCGCGCATGTTGTGAATGGTATCGTCACTGAGCGGGTGGCTGAAACCGGGCCGAGTGAAGGTCTCCTTGGCGATATCGGTCAGCACCCGCTTCATGATCTGCAGGATCTGCTCTTCCGGGCTGATGGTGGAACCTGACATGGCGGTACATCCCTGTAACAGCGATTGAGTGATACCGATTCTACCCGATTACAGCTCCGACCACATCCGCACCAGATTGACGTAGGCGAAGTCGATTTGGGCCGCCTCCTCGCTCTGTGGCGCGCGACCACGCACCGTCTCGCGCGCCTGCCAGAGCTGGTAGAGCAGCTCGCGCCGCGCCGGGTCACGCACCAGACTCTGGATCCAGGTCACCATGACCAGCCGTTCGCCGCGGGTCACCTCGGCTACCCGGTGGAGGCTGGAGGAGGGGTAGACGATGGCGTCGCCGGCCTCGAAGCGGTCGCGACTCTCGCCAAAGGCGGTGCGGATGACCAGCTCACCGCCATCGTACTCGTCGGGGCCGTTGAGAAAGACGGTCAGGGTCACGTCGCAGCGGTACTGCGGCGCACCGGCCCCCATGATCGGATCGTCGGTATGCTCACCGTAGGCCATCCCCGGCGTGTAGCGGGCGAAGATCGGCGTACCGGCCCGTAGTGGGAGTACCGCGGCCTGATAGCGCGGATCGGCATAGACCGCCCCCATCACCGCCCGATTGAGCAGATCACGCTGTGGCGCGTTGCGATCCAGTTCGAGGTTGTTCTTGACCGACTCGGCCATCTCGCCGGCACTCAGCCGACCGTCGACGAACGGGGCCCCCTCCAGGGCGCGACGCACCGTCGCCAGTTGATCGGCGTCGAGCACGCCGGGCAGTCGCAGCATCATGGGCCATTGCCTCCTTGTCCGTGGTTCTGCGCAAGGATACCACGACCCGGCTCGGCAGCCGATCTACTGCGAAAAAGCCGGTTTGGCTGTATCATGGCCGGCCATGAACGTCGTCTTCTTCGCCATCGTCGCCATCGCCTTTCTCACCGCCTCGTGGCACCAGCTGCACTGGGATGGCGAGGGTGACGCACCGATGACCCTACTGACCCGTGGCGTCATCGATGCCGCCTCCGGCTCGGTCGATCTGGCCATCGGCCTGATCGGCGTGATGACCCTCTTTCTCGGCCTGATCAAGATCGCCGAGGCCGGTGGGCTGCTCACGGTGCTGGCCAAGCTGATCCGGCCGCTGATGGTGCGCCTCTTTCCCGATGTGCCGCCCAACCATCCGGCGATGGGGGCGATGATCCTCAACATGTCGGCCAACATGATGGGGCTCGGCAACGCCGCCACTCCGTTTGGCATCCGCGCCATGCAGGAGCTGAACAAGCTCAACCCGAAGCAGGGGGTGGCGACCGATTCGATGGTCCTCTTCCTGGCCATCAACACCTCCAGCGTGACCCTGCTGCCGACCGGCGTCATCGCCATCCGCGCCGCCGCCGGCTCGGCTGACCCGGCAGCGATCCTGCCCACCACCCTCTTCGCCACCCTCTGCGCCACCGTGGCCGGCATCAGCGCCGCGCTGTTCTACCGGCGCTTCTTCTCCTTCGAGCGGGCGACCCCACTGCCCGACCCGCTGGCCGGACTCGACCAGGCGCTTGGCGGCACCCCGTCAGCGACTCAGGACAGCTCCGACGCCAAGGAGCAGGAGGCGCCCGAGCCACTGCCAACGATGGCTGACCAGGGCTACCCAGCCTGGGTCTCGGCACTGGCGCTGTTTGGCTTCATCTCGCTGATCCCGCTCACCGTCCTCCACGGCGAGACCATCGCACCCTGGATCATCCCGACCCTGATCATCGGCTTCCTCACCTACGGCATGGTGCGCCGGGTACGCATCTATGAAGTCTTCGTCGAGGGTGCCAAGGAGGGCTTTCAGGTCGCCGTGCGCATCATCCCCTACCTGGTGGCGATCCTCGTTGCCGTGGGGATGTTCCGCGCCAGCGGCGCGCTCGGCGCGATGGTCGGCTGGCTCGGGCCGATCACCAGCCGCTTCGGCCTGCCGCCCGAGGCGCTGCCGATGGCACTGCTGCGCCCGCTCTCCGGCTCCGGCGCCTTCGGCGTCATGGCCTCCATCATCAACGACCCCGATATCGGCCCCGACAGCTACATCGGCTATCTGGTCACCACCCTGCAGGGCTCGACCGAGACCACCTTCTACGTGCTGGCGGTCTATTTCGGCGCCGTCGGCGTGCGCCGCATCCGCCATGCCCTTCCCGCCGCGCTGACCGCCGACATCGTGGCGATCATCGCCGCCGTCATTGCTGTCAGCTGGCTCTTCGGGGGCGTGGCATGAGTCGCCCTGAACTGCTTGCCCCGGCGGGCACCCTGCGCAATCTGCGCCACGCCCTCGCCTACGGCGCCGATGCCGTCTACGCCGGGGCGCCACGCTACAGCCTGCGGGTGCGCAACAATGACTTCGACGACCGGGCGCAGCTCGCCTGCGGCATCGCCGAGAGCCACGCTGTCGGTCGCCGCTTCTACCTGGCCTGCAACGTCCTGCCCCACGACGCCAAGCTGCGCACCTTCCTCGACGACCTCGCCCCGATCGTCGCGCTCGGTCCCGACGCGCTGATCATGGCCGACCCCGGCCTGATCCTGCTGGTACGCGAGCGCTGGCCCGAGCTGCCGATCCACCTCTCGGTGCAGGCCAACACCATGAACCGGGCTGCGGTGCGCTTCTGGCAAGGGATCGGCATCCGGCGCATCATCCTGTCGCGCGAGCTGTCGCTGGACGAGGTCGAGGCGATCCGCCAAGCCTGCCCCGAGGTCGAGCTGGAGGTCTTTGTCCACGGCGCCCTGTGCATCGCCTACTCCGGTCGCTGCCTGCTCTCCGGCTACTTTAACCACCGCGACGCCAACCAGGGCAGCTGCACCAACGCCTGCCGCTGGCAGTACGGCGTCCACCCGGCCACCCTGGACAGCAGCGGCGATGTGGTCCCCGCCGTGGCCGACTGCGGCGGCGTCGAGCGCCACCCGCTGGCCGAGCAGCCGTGGCTGATCAATGAACAGGCGCGTCGCGCTGACGAGATGATGGCGGTGGAGGAGGATGAGCACGGCACCTACATCATGAACTCGCGCGACCTGCGCGCCATCGAGCATGTCGAGCGGCTGGTGGCGATCGGCATCGATTCACTGAAGATCGAGGGGCGCACCAAGTCGCACTACTATGTGGCCCGCACCACCCAGAGCTACCGCCGTGCGATCGCCGCGGCTCAGGCCGGCGAGCCGTTTGACCCCACCCTGCTCGGTGCGCTCGAAGGGCTGGCCCACCGCGGTTACACCGATGGCTTCTACCAACGCCACCACAGCCGTGAATACCAGAACTACCTGCAGGGCAGCGCCGAGAGCGGTCGCCAGCAGTTTGTCGGTGAGGTGGTCGGCCACGACCCGGCCAGCGGGCTGGCCGAGATCGAGGTCAAGAACCGCTTTACGGTCGGCGACCGGCTGGAGCTGATCACCCCGGCCGGTAACCACCGCTTTATGCTGGAGGCGATGGTGGCCGGCAACGGCACCCCACTGACCTGCGCCCCCGGCAGCGGCCACCGGGTACGCATCGCGCTGCCGGTCGAGGCGGGTGATTACGCCCTGCTGGCACGCGATCTGGAATAAAAAAAATGGCCCGGTGGAGCAGACTCCACCGGGCCGCTATGAAAGCGCCGCGAGCGAGCTGTCAGGCGATCTGTTCGCTGCCGGTCACCTCGCGCACCAGCGGGAAGAGCTTCTCGGTCTCGTCCTGAATACGGCGCAGCACGATCTCGAACATCTCCTCGGTCTCGCGGCGGAAGCTCTCGTAGTCGCCGATATTCAGGCGGTCGCGCTGTTTCGGGCACCACTTCTTGATGTACGCGCTGAAGACCCGCTTGATCTCGGAGGCACCGGTAAGAAAGCGCTGGCCGGTAGAGCAGACGTTGTTGTCCTTGTGTGCCAGCAGCTTGGAGTAGAGGTGCTTGTCCTCCATGTCGAGGTGCTCCTGAACGCGTTCGACATACTCGAAGAAGAGTGAGCAGGTCACCTCGTTATCGCACATGCGGCGCTCTTCAAGCAGATAGCTGAGGACGTTCGCCAGCTCGGTGATCTTGTGGTTCTGGGTATGCAGTTCATCAAAGGTAATCATTGTGGTTCTCCCATCCTGAGGCTGGATCAGACGCGCCCCATGACGCTGAAGCTGTTGATAAAGGGCTTGGCCATGCGCGGATCCTTGAGCATCGCACCGTAGTCGCCGACCAAAAACTTGAGTTTGCCGGTGGTAAAGGCCATGCCGAGGCCGGTCATGCCGACCCCCTTCTCCATCCACTTCTGCCAAAGATCGGGCTTGGCGCGCAGGTCCCAGTTCAGCGCCTGACCAGCGTAACTGCCGGCTTCCACTGCCTGGCCGTTCTCCACCTTGAGAAATCCGCTCGGCTCGGCCTGGTCAGGAAAGCCGTAACCGATGGTCGAGTTGAAATTGATCCGGGCCAGTGCCTCGGACAGCTCCGGCTCCTTGTTCCACTCCTCCGCAAAACGCGCCATCCACTCCTGTGAAAACAGCTCTGCCATGCTCTCCTCCCCTTTGTTATCGCAAGGTCCACGGCCACCCTCCCGTTGGTGGCCCAGCCTCTTTTTTCGCAGAAATCACCCGCAGGGTCAAGCAAAATTTTGCAGTTATTACAGAATGTTAGACTATTCGAATAGAAGGATTCCGTGAAATACGAATATCCTGTCAGCGCAACAGGCGAACCAGTAGCAGACCGTCGTGGTACTCGAGTCCGTGGCCGCCCCGGCTGGCGATCATGCGGCTGCGCCCGGCCAGGGCGGGCACGTAGTTCATGTCCTGACTCCAGCGCTCGATGAAGGGGTCATCGAGTCGGATTACCGAGATATAGTCGGCCGGCGGGTGCGGTGACCGGTTGAGCCAGTCGAGCAGGGTCCCGGGGTAGGCCGGGCTGAGATCCCGATAGAGGGGCAAGGCGTGGTTGAAGCGCTGCATACCCAGCATCGGCCCCAGCGCACCCAACGGTGTCTCACCCAGGTGGGCGGCGATCTCGGCCATCTGGCTGCCGGCATGGGGGCTGGCGATGGTGATCAGCCGCACCACCGGCAGATCAGGGCGGCTGACCATCAGATAACGGGCCAGCACCCCGCCGGCCGAGTGGCCGACCAGGGTCAATGGCTCGCCTTCATGCAGCCGGGCGATCGCCTCGACGTAAGTGACCAGGTGGCCGAGCTGGATCGAGAGCGGTGCCTCGTTCGGCAATTCGACGGTATAGAAGCGATCGACACCGCCACGCGGCGGGCGATCAGGGCGTGGCCCATGGGCCGTCAGCACCCAGTTGCCGCCATCCTCCCAGCCATCGGCCAGCAGCGGCTGGGTTACGCCGTGGTGGCGAAAGCTGTGGCCGTAGCTCAGATAGCCCGGAACAAAGATGACGGCATCGGCCAGCGCGGCCGTCGGCAGCAAGCCGACGAGCAGCAGCAGCGCCAGGAACCGCTCGCGCATCGGTCAGCGGCGATTAGAGCGCGGCCAGAACCCGCTCGAGGCGACCACGCACGTCGGCGGCCAGTTCAGCGACCTCGGGCCGTCCGACCAGTTGCATCACGGCCTGCGGGTCCATGAACTCAACATGCACCTGTCCGGCCTCATCCTGTCGGACCACCACGTTGCACGGCAGCAGCAGACCGATCGACGGCTCGGCGCTGATCGCCTGGTTGGCCAGCTTCGGGTTGCAGGCGCCGAGGATTCGGTAGGGAGGCATATCGACATCGATCTTCTTCTTCATCGTAGCGGCCACATCGATCTCGGTCAGCACGCCGAAACCTTCCTGCTGCAGGGCCTCGGTGACACGGGTGATGGCGTCGTCGAACGAAAGGGCGACCGGCTTGCCGAATCCATATGCGGTGCTCATCGTGGTACTCCTTGGGTCAATGGTAGCGATCTTTCAGTATAGCCCTACTCGGCCACATCCAACAGTCTAGGGAAGCGTTGAGCGATTCGCATGCACCTCTGCGGTGCCTTCAAGCGTGCCATGGCAAGGCGGCGTTGGCAGCGAATGGTGATTCCCTTCGCAACAACGCCAACGCCGCCAGGGTGCGCTTGAAGGCCCGCCCTTCGGGGCCGCGGGGCGCACACGGATACTGCGTTGTGTCGGCTTGCAAGGCAATCAGCATTGCTGCGCCAACACGTCTTGTCTCCGTGTGCGCCTCGCGGCCAGAGGCGTATGCGAATCGCTCAACGCTTCCCTAACGCGATCAGCTCGACCCGCTGGCCGAGCAGGGTGGCCGAACCGGTCAGCCGTTCATCGCCCTCGAGGGTGTACTCGAAGCGGTAGTGGCGCCGCAGGCGCAGCCGACCGTTCTCATCCCGTGCCGGCCGCGTGCGCACACAGACCACGGTCTGATCGAGCAGCAGCACACCGGCCTGGCGACAGGCATGCCCCACCCGCCGCATGACCACCTCGCGGCTGCGCAGGCTGTCGTTCAGGTACCAGGCCAGGGCGGCCGCGATGAGGATCAGGGTCAGTAGCCACATGTCCAAAGTCTACCAGAAGCGCTTGACACCCGCGCCTGCCAGCCCGTGTAATAGTGTCTTTACGGGCAGCATGAGCCGTACCCTCTCTTGGACGACATACCCATAGGCGTACTCTTCGCCAGTCTGGCAGTGCTGATTCTGCTGTCGGGCTTTTTCTCCAGCTCCGAAACCGCGCTGATGAGCCTCAACCGCTACCGGTTGCGCCATCTGGCCGACTCCGGCAACCGTGGTGCGCGGCGTGCCAGCCGCTTATTGGAGCGACCCGACCGACTGATCGGCATCATCCTGCTGGGCAACAACTTCGTCAACATCCTCGCCTCGGCGATCGCCACCGTGATTGCCTTGCGTCTGCTTGGCGAAGCCGGCATCGCCGTTGCCACCGGTCTGCTCACCCTGACCATCCTGATCTTCGCCGAAGTCGCCCCCAAGACCATGGCCGCCCTGCACCCGGAGCGGGTCGCCTTCCCGGCCACCCTGGTGCTCAAGCCGCTGCTGCGTCTGCTCTACCCCTTCGTCTGGGCGGTCAACCTGGTCAGCAACGCCCTGCTGCGCCTCTTCGGCGTCTCTGCCGAGCGCATCAGCGGCCACCACCTGAGCACCGACGAACTTCGCAGCGTGGTCAACGAGGCCGGTGGCCTGATCCCGCAGAAGCACCAGGAGATGCTGCTCTCGATCCTCGACCTGGAAAAGGTCACGGTCGAGGACATCATGATCCCGCGCAACGATATCCAGGGGATCAACATCGAGGACGACTGGGAGAGCCTGGTCAAGCAGCTGGCCACGGCGCAGCACTCGCGCCTGCCGGTCTGGCGGGGCGACATCGACAACATCATCGGCATCCTGCAGCTGCGCAAGGCGCTGCGCCTCTTCACCCACGGCGAGGCGTGCAAGGAGGAGCTGGTGCGGGTCATGCGCGAGCCCTACTTTATCCCGGAGGGCACCCCACTCAACACCCAGCTGCTCAACTTTCAGCGCAACAAGCGCCGTCTGGGGCTGGTGGTCGATGAGTATGGCGACATCCTCGGCCTGGCCACCCTGGAAGATATCCTGGAGGAGATCGTCGGCGAGTTCACCACCGAGCCGCTGACCGCGATCAAGGAGATCCAGCCGCAGGAGGACGGCACTTGGCTGGTCGACGGCAGCGTCGCGATCCGCGACCTGAACCGCGCTCTCGATCTGCAACTGCCGACCGACGGCCCGAAGACGCTCAATGGCTTGGTCCTGGAACAGCTGGAGACGATTCCGGATGCCGGCACCAGCGTACTGATCCACGGCTATCCGGTCGAGATCGTTCAGGCCGCCAGCCATGCGGTCAAGGTCGCGCGCATCGCGCCCCGCCATACGTCCTAGCTGCTATACTTCGGAGCCATTCCCGCTTCGGAGAGAGGATCATGGCCGGCGACCAGCGCAAGTTCACCCGCATCACCTTCCACACCGACTCGCGACTGCAGACCGAGGATGGTGCCCGCAACTGGCAGGTACAGCTTCTCGACCTCTCGCTGCGCGGTGCGCTGATCCTCAAGCCGGCTGACTGGAATGGCCAGCCCGGCGATCTCTACCAGCTATTGATCACACTGGGAGAGGCCGACGACGCACCCCGGATCGAGATGGCGGTCGAGGTCGCCCATCGCGAGAGCAGCCGTGTCGGCCTGCACTGTCACCACATCGACATCGACAGCATCGCCCACCTGCGCCGCCTGATCGCCCTCAACACCGGCAGCGACGCCCTGCTTGAACGCGAACTCTCGCAGCTCAGAGCGGAAGACTAATCTCTACAACGCCTGCAGCGCCTCTTCGAGGCGGCTGACCGCCACCACCTCCATCCCCTCCGGAGGCTGCTTCGGCGCATTGGCCTTGGGCACCACGGCGCGGGTGAAGCCGTGCTTGGCCGCCTCGCGCAGCCGCTCCTGTCCGCCCGGCACCGGGCGCACCTCACCGGCCAGCCCAACCTCGCCAAAGGCAACCAGACCACGCGGCAGCGGCCGCCCGCGCAGGCTGGAGAGGATGGCAAAGAGCAGGGGCAGATCGGCGCCGGTCTCGGTCACCCGCACACCGCCGACGACGTTGACGAAGACGTCCTGATCGTAGGTCGCCACCCCACCGTGGCGGTGCAGCACCGCCAGCAGCATGGCCAGCCGATTGTGTTCCAGCCCCACGGTGACCCGGCGCGGATTGGCCAGATGGCTCTCGTCGACCAGCGCCTGCACCTCGACCAGCAGCGGACGGCTGCCCTCCATCGTCACCATGACATTGGCGCCAGGCACCTCGCTCTCGTGGCGCTGCAAAAAGATCGCCGAGGGGTTGGCCACCTCGCGCAGACCGCGGTCGCCCATGGCGAAGACACCCAGTTCGTTGACCGCACCGAAGCGGTTCTTGATCGCCCGCACCACCCGCAGCGGGCCGCTGCCGTCGCCCTCGAAGTAGAGCACGGTGTCGACCATGTGTTCGAGCACGCGCGGGCCGGCCAGCGCCCCCTCCTTGGTCACGTGGCCGACGAGAAAGAGCGCCGTGCCGGTCTGCTTGGCGTAGCGCACCAGTTGGGCGGCGCTCTCGCGCACCTGCCCCACCCCGCCCGGCGCCGACTGCAGCTGCTCGGTCCAGGCGGTCTGGATCGAGTCGACCACCAGCGCCTGTGGCCGCTCGCGCTGCGCCGTGGCGGTGATGCGTTCGACACAGGTCTCGGCCAGTAGCTTCAGGCGCGGCGCCTCGATCTCCAGCCGCCGCGCGCGCAGCGCCACCTGCTCGAGTGACTCTTCGCCGGTAATGTAGAGGGTGTCGAGCGCGCGGGCCAGGTGGGCCATCGCCTGCAACAGCAGGGTCGACTTGCCGATACCGGGATCACCGCCGATCAGGACGACCGAGCCGGGGACCAGCCCGCCGCCCAGCACCCGATCGAGTTCACTCAGGCCGGTCGCGGTGCGCGGTGTCTGCTCGACACCGATCTCCGGCAGGGTTCGCACCTGCGCCTCGCCCGCCTTGCCGGTATAGCCGCCGAAACGGCCACCGCTGGACGGCGCTTCGACCTGCTCGACCAGGGTATTCCACGCCCCACAGTCGGCACACTGGCCGGCCCACTTGGGCGCCGTGGCTCCGCACTCGGTACAGGCATAGAGCGTCTTGGTCCGGGCCATCAGTCGCCGCCGGCCTCCTCCATGCGCACCCGCTGGCTGACATTGCACAGCAACTCGTAGGCGATCGTGCCGGCATGACGCGCGACCTCCTCGACCGGCAGCCCCTCGCCCCACAGCGTAACCGGATCGCCGATGCGTACCTCCGGCAGACCGCGCAGATCGACCATCACCATATCCATTGAAACGCGCCCAAGCAACTGGCTGCGCTGCCCACCGACCAGCACCGGGGTGCCACTGGGGGCGTGGCGCGGATAGCCGTCACCGTAGCCGATCGCCGCCACGCCGACCGTCATCGGCTCGGGACAGCACCAGCTGCCACCGTAGCCCAGGCAGTCGCCGGCCCGGTAGCGGTTGATGGCGATCAGGCGCGTGGTCAGGGTCATCGCCGGGCGCAGATCCAGTGCGCGCCCATCCCCCTGCGCGAACGGCGAGACCCCATAGAGCATGATCCCGGGCCGCACCCAGTCGGCACGGCTGTCGGCAAAGCCGAGCAGACCGGCCGAATTGGCCAGGCTGCGCGGCCCCGGCAACCCCTCCGTGGCGCTGTTGAAGCGCTCGATCTGCCGCTCGGTGGTCCGATCCTCGCGCACATCGGCATTGGCAAAGTGGGTCATCAGACAGGGCACACCGCGACAGACGCCGCTGTGCAGCAGCCGCTCACGCGCCACCACGGCCCGCTCCGGGGCAAAGCCGAGCCGGTGCATGCCGCTGTCGACCTTCAGCCAGAGCCGCAGCGGCTGTTTGTCCGACCAGCGCTCCAGCGCCTCGATCTGCCAGTCGTGATGGACCACCAGATCAAGATCGAGGCGGGCAATCGACGCCAGCTCGTCGGCGGCAAAGAAGCCCTCGAGCAGCACGATTCGGCCAGCCATGCCCGCCTCGCGCAGCGCCTGCGCCTCCTCCATGCAGGCCACACCAAAGGCATCGGCGCCCTCCAGCGCCGTGGCCACCCGCACCAGACCGTGGCCGTAGCCGTTGGCCTTGATCACCGCCATCACCCGAGCCGTGGCGGCGTGCTGGCGCGCAATCGTCAGGTTGTGACGCAGCGCCGACAGGTCGATACGCGCACACGCCGGGCGCATCAGAAGCCGCCTCCGTCACCACCTGCCGGGCCGATGAAGTTTTCGAAGCGGGTGTACTGCCCGAGGAAGGTCAGGCGGCTCATGCCGATCGGGCCGTTACGCTGTTTGGCGATGATGATCTCTGCCGTCCCCTTGTCCGGGCTCTCGGCATTGTAGACCTCATCCCGGTAAATGAAGATGATGATGTCGGCATCCTGCTCGATCGCACCCGATTCGCGCAGGTCGGACATCACCGGGCGCTTGTTGGGGCGCTGCTCGAGCGAACGGTTGAGCTGGGAGAGCGCGATCACCGGTACGTTCAACTCCTTGGCCAGCGCCTTGAGTGAACGCGAGATCTCGGAGATCTCGTTGGTGCGGTTCTCCTTGGTGCCCGGCACCTGCATCAGCTGCAGGTAGTCGACCACAATCAGACCCAGGCCGTGCTCACGGCGAATCCGGCGGGCGCGAGAGCGCAGCTCGGTCGGGGTCAGCGCCGGGGTATCGTCGATGAAGAGCGGCGCATCGTTGAGCAGCCCCACGGCGGACGAGAGACGTGGCCAGTCCTCCTCGCCCAGCCGACCGGTACGGATCTTCTGCTGGTCGATGCGGCCGAGCGACGAGAGCAGACGCATGGCCAGCTGCTCGCCCGGCATTTCCATGCTGAAGACGGCGGTTGGCATGCGGCTCTTGAGCACGGCATGTTCGGCGATGTTGAGGGCAAAGGTGGTCTTGCCCATCGAGGGGCGTGCCGCGACGATGATCAGGTCGGAGTTCTGCAACCCCGATGTGCGCTCGTCGAAATCGGTATAGCCGGTCGGGATGCCGGTGTAGGCGGCCGGATTGCTGTAGAGGGTATCAATGCGGTCGACCGCTGTGGCCAACAGATCGGTGATCGCGCGGTGGCCGCCACGGTTGCGCGCCCCCATGTCGGCGATCTGGAAGATCTCGCGCTCGGCGGCATCGATCAGCTCATCGACCCCACGCCCTTCCGGTGAGTAGCCGCTGTTGGCAATGCCGGTGCCGATCTCGATCAGCTTGCGCAGCACCGACTTCTCGCGCACGATGCGCGCATACGCCTTGATGTTGGCGGCAGACGGGATATTACTGGCCAGCGAACCCAAGTAGGCGAGGCCACCGGCCTCGTCCAGCTCACCGTGGCGTTCCAGCTCGTCCTTGAGAGTGAAGGCGTCGTAGGGGCTGTCGCGCTCGGCCAGACGGGCGATGGCGCGGAAGATCAGTCGGTGGTCGCGGCGGTAGAAGTCCTCCTCCGCGACCAGCCCGCTGACCTCGTCCCACGACTGGTTGTCGAGCATCAGGCCGCCGAGTACCGACTGCTCGGCCTCCAGCGACTGCGGCGGCACCTTGAGTGACGCGTATGCCTCGTCCTGCTCGACCATGGCTACCCGCTCCGCAGGTGGCCGCTTATCCGGCAGTGACGACGACCTGGATCGACTGTTCCACTTCCGGGTGCAGATTGATCACCACTTCAAACTCGCCGGTGTTGCGGATCGGGCCTTCCGGCATGTCGATCTCCTTGCGATCGACCTCGATCTCCATGGCGACCAGGGCGTCGACGATGTCGTGGCTGCCGACCGAACCGAACAGCTTGCCCTCGTCACCGGCCTGACGCACCAGCGTCAGCACCACCCCTTCCAGCTTACCGGCACGCGCCTTGGCGGCATCGACGGCCGCCTGGGCCTTGCGCTCCAGCTCGGCACGGCGCTCCTCGAACAGGCGCACGTTCTCTTCCGTGGCCGGAACGGCCTTGCCCTGGGGGATCAGGAAATTGCGGCCATAGCCCGGGCGCACGCGCACGGTCTCGCCCAGCTGACCCAGATTGCGTACCTTCTCAAGCAGAATTACGTTCATCACTCACCTCGACTCTCAATCAACTTTTATTCAGCGTCCCCGGCACGCACGGCACGGAAGTTCGCCCAACCATCGACAAACCCCAGTGCCGCCACCATCAGGACACCGAGGGGAAAGGTAAAAACCAGTACCGCATACAGCCCGACCAACCAACCGACGTGCGCCTCACGGCGCAGGACCAGGGCGTGGGTCACGGCCAGCCCCTGCAGCAGGTAGAGCACCACCATCAGCCAGATCAGATCGGCAAACAGCGCTCCCATCGTGCCAGGCAGAAAGAGGCCCATGACCAGAATCGCCAGTGCCGCCACCGCCGCCGCCTGTGGCAGGCGCAGCCCGTGAAACTCCTCCTGGAAGCCGCCCGGGTTGACCTGAATCGCCTGCCACCAGCGCCCGACCAGCAGGGCGATCACGGTACCGATGGCCAGCCCGGCAGCCAGCAGGCCGGTCATCAGGCGCGCTACCTGCTCGCTGTTCTCCTGCAGGGTGGGGTCACCCGCCAACCCCGGCAGTTCGAGCAGCATCTGCTGCCACCAAGCGACCGGATCGCTCACCGTCAGGTGAAAGCCGACCACAAAGGCGGCCCCGAATCCGACCGCCGCCAGCAGTGCCAGCGCCAGAGAGACCGTATTGCGCAACACCGTGGCCGCCACCCAGACCGGCAGCCAGAGCCCGAGCAGCAGCCCCAGCCCCAGCAGCGCGGTCTGCATGGTAACCAGCCCGAGCAGTGCACTGGCCAAGGTGGCCATGGCGACCAGAAAGGCGCCCATGGCCGGCCCCATGCGCAGGGTCACCAGCGCTACCGCGGCGCCGCTCAGATAGCCCAGGGGCGACGTCAGCGGCACCAACAGCAGCGACCCCATCGCCAACACCACCACGGCGAGAACGGCCGACATGCGACCGCGCATGACGTAGTCCGGCAGAAAACGCATCGCGCTTATCCCCAACCGTGGCGTGTGCCGGCGGGCCGGCAGCCGCCGCTTACTTGTGGCTGTCGGTGTACGGCAGCAGGGCCAGGTAGCGAGCGCGCTTGATCGCGGTCGCCAGCTGACGCTGGTACTTGGCCTTGGTACCGGTGATGCGACTCGGCACGATCTTGCCGCTCTCGGTGACATTGGCCTTCAGCGTCGCCAGATCCTTGTAATCGATCTCCTTGACGCCATCAGCGGTAAAGCGGCAGAACTTTCTACGACGGAAAAAACGGGACATGAGTGGCTTCCTCTTCGTTCAGTGCGCGGATCAGGCGTCGGCGTCGGCGTTGTCGCTGGCATCATCGTCGCGGGACGATGCATCCTCCTGGCTGCGACGCTCAGGGCGCTCGTCATCCTTGGAGCGTGCCAGCGGGGACGGCTCGGTGATTGCCTCGTCACGCACGAGGATCATGTTGCGGATCACGGCATCATTGAAACGGAAGGCGTTCTCGATCTCGGCCAGCGCTTCCTTGCTGCACTCGATATTCATCAGCACGTAGTGTGCCTTGAGCAGCTTGTTGATGGGATAGGCCAGCTGGCGGCGGCCCCAGTCTTCGAGGCGGTGGATCTTGCCACCGTCGCCCTCGATCGCGCTGCGGTAACGCTCGACCATGGCGGGGACCTGTTCACTCTGGTCCGGATGGACCATAAAGACGATTTCGTAGTGTCGCATAAGCTCCTCTCGGGTTGGCAGCCTCCCGCAAAAGGCGGTGAGGCAAGGAGTCACCGGGCTGCCCCGGCTTCTGTTTGTAAAAACATGCCATTGTACGCCGAGAAGCTCACCCCGCGCAAGCACGCTGTCGAACCGCTTCGTAGAGGGCGACTGCCGTCGCCACCGAGACGTTCAGGCTCTCGACCTGGCCGTGCATCGGAAGATGGACCAGATAGTCGCATTCGTCGCGGGTCAGGCGACGCATGCCGCGCTCCTCCCCCCCCATCACCAAGGCGAGTGGACCGGTCAGCTCGGTCTGGTAGAGACTCTGCTGCGCCTCGCCGGCCATGCCGACCAGCCAAATACCCTGCGCCTTGAGGTGGCGCAGGGTACGGGCGAGATTGGTCACGCGCACGAAGGGAACGCTCTCGGCCGCGCCACAGGCCACCTTGCGCACCGTGGCGGTGAGGGTGCAGGCGCGATCACGCGGCGCAATCACGGCGCAGACGCCGGCGCCATCGGCGCTGCGCAGGCAGGCGCCGAGGTTGTGCGGGTCCTGAACACCGTCGAGCACCAGCAGCAGCGGCTGCGGCCCGGCCGCCTCGATCAATCCGTCGAGCGCCTCTTCACCCACCTCGCGGGTGGCACTCGCCAGCTCGGCAACGACACCCTGGTGGCTACCGCCCGCCGCCAGACGGTCCAGCACCTCACCGTCGCACTCGTGCACGGGTATGCCATGCTGTTCAGCCAGCCCGATCAGATCGACCAGGCGACGGTCCGCCCGACCGCGCCGCCGCCAGAGCTGGGCCACCGACGCCCCCCCCTGGCTCAGCGCGGCCGAGACCGCATGGATGCCGAACAGGTAGCGCCCTTCGCCGGGTGTCGCCCCCGGTTCAGCGGTAGCGCGGCGGCGCAAAGGCCTCTTGCTCCTGTCCTTCCACGATCGGACGCAGGTAGATCTCGACCCGACGGTTGAGCTGCCGACCGGCCTCGGTGGCGTTATCGGCGCGCGGCTCATGCGGCCCGCGCCCCTCGGTCTGCATCCGCCACGACTCGACCCCACTGCGCCGCAGGTGGCTGGCCACGCTCTCGGCACGCCGCTCGGAGAGGCGCATATTGTAGGCAACCGAGCCGGTGCTGTCGGTATGCCCCACCACATGGACGGCGGTCTGCTCATAGCGCACGATGACACGCCCCAGCGTCTCCAGTGTTTCGTAGAAGGCCGGCTTGATCGCGTCGCTGTCAAAGTCGAACAGCACCTCGCTCCTCAGGTTGAGTTTCAGCGTGTCGTCATCGAGTCGCTCGATGGTCACCTCATCGCTGCCGAGCTGGGCCTCGAGTTCGCGCTGCTGCTTGTCCATGTAATTGCCGACGGCGGCACCGGCCAGAGCACCCACGGCGGCACCGATGAAGCGGCCGTGGTCACCGTCGAGCTGGTGGCCGAGCACCGCTCCGGTCACGGCCCCCACCACAGCACCGGTCTTGGCCCGCCGATTCGGGTCATCATGGGCACAGCCTGCCACGCCGACCACCACTGCCAGGGCAGCAGCGCCCACCACACTCATTCGCATTGCCTTCATCACCGGCTCCTCCTGCTGATTATTGTCCTCACCTCATTATCCACAGTGGTGCGGCGTCGTCTATTTCAGTGTGTTACCGCCCTTACGACTTACCGCCCCGCCCACGCCGACGACGGCCAGAAGAGCGCTTCTTGCCGCCCCCCTTCTTCTTCGCCTTACCCTCGTCGTCGGCCGGGGCGCTGCGCGCCTTTTCCACCGCCTTGCGTCCGGCCTCATCGAGCACTTCCTCGAAGTCGATCTTGCGCTCGTCGAGGTTGACTCGCAGCACCCGGACCTGGATCGAATCACCCAGACGGTAGACGCGGCGCGTGCGCTCGCCCACCATGCGGTGGTGCACCGGATCGAAGTGGTAGTAGTCGTTGGCCAGCGAGGTGACGTGAACCAACCCCTCGACGTAAGTCTCCTGCAGCTGGACGAAGAGGCCGAAGCCGGTCACGCTGGTGACGATGCCGTTGAACGTCTCCCCTACCCGGTCCATCATGAACTCGCACTTGAGCCAGTCGACCGCATCGCGCGTCGCCTCGTCGGCGCGGCGCTCAGTCATCGAGCAGTGCTCACCCAGGCGCAGCATCTCCTTGTGGCCGTAAGCGAAGCTGTCAGGCCCCTTGCCGTCGAGCAGGTGGTGGATGGCGCGATGGACCAGCAGGTCGGGGTAGCGACGGATCGGCGAGGTAAAGTGGACGTAGGCGTCGAAGGCCAGACCGAAGTGGCCAATGTTGTCCGGTGTATAGACCGCCTGCATCATGCTGCGCAGCAGCACGGTCTGGATCAGATGGCTGTCGGGCCGCCCCTTGATCTGCTCCATCAGCGCACCGTAGTGCTTGGCCTGCGGCTTGTCGCGTCCGCCCATCTGCAGCCCCAGCTCACCCAGGAAGGTGCGCAGATCGGCCAGCCGCTCTTCGCCGGGGCGGTCGTGGACGCGAAAGAGGGTCGGCATCTCGTTACTGATCAGATAGTCGGCGGCGCTGACATTGGCCGCCAGCATCATCTCTTCGATCAGACGGTGGGCGTCGTTGCGTTCCACCGGCACGACGCGCTCGATCTTGCGGTTTTCACCGAAGACGATCCGGGTCTCGGTCGAATCGAAGTCGATCGCACCGCGCTTGACCCGCGCCGCGTGCAGCGCCTGGTACAGCTCATACAGCGTCTCCAGTTGCGGCACCAGCTCGGCACGCTGCTTGCGAGCGGCCACCTTGCGGTGCTGCACGATGTCGGCGACCTCATCATAGGTCAGCCGCGCATGCGACCGCATGACACCGCGCAGGAAGCGGTAGCGGGTGATGCGCCCGCTGGCCGAGATGCGCATCTCGCACGCCAGACAGAGGCGATCGACCTCCGGGTTGATCGAGCAGAGGCCGTTGGAGAGCACCTCTGGCAGCATCGGGATGACGCTTTCGGGGAAGTAGACCGAGTTACCCCGCTCATGCGCCTCGCGATCAAGCGCACTGCCCGGCTTGACGTAGCTGGCAACATCGGCGATGGCGACAATCAGGCGCCACCCCTTGCCCTGCCGCTCACAGAAGACCGCATCATCGAAGTCACGTGAGTCGGCACCGTCGATCGTCACCAGCGGCAGGTCGCGCAGCTCCTCGCGCCCTGCCTTGGCCTGTTCCGGTACCTCCTCGCTCAAATCGGCAATCTCAGCCTCGACGGCCGACGACCAGCTATTGGGCAGACCGTGGGAGCGGGTGGCGATATCGATCTCCATTCCCGGCGCCATGTGTTCACCGACCACCTCGACCACCCGCCCCATCGGCTGGCGGTGCTTGACCGGCTGACGGGTCAGCTCGACGATCACGATCTGGCCATCGGTCGCCCCGCCCTGCTCACCCGGCGGGATGATGATCTCATGGTTGATGCGGCGATTGTCCGGCACCACCATACCGACGCCGCTCTCCTCGAAGTAGCGGCCAACCAGACGCTCATGCGCTCGCTCCAGCACCTCGACAATGGCCCCCTCGCGCCGACCGCGACGATCGATGCCGGAGACCCGCGCCAGCACCCGGTCGCCGTGCATCACCTCCTGCATCTGGCGAGCCGTCAGAAAGAGGTCATCGCCCCCCTCATCCGGCACCAGAAAGCCGAAGCCGTCGCGGTGGCCGATCACCCGTCCGGCGATCAAGTCCATCTTGTCGACCAGGCCATACCCCTCACGCCGGTTGCGCACCACCTGGCCGTCACGCTCCATGGCGCGCAGGCGACGGCGCAGCGCCTCCTGCTGCTCCTCATCCTCCAACCCCAGTGCCGCGGCGATCTTCTCCCGCGTCATCGGCTTGCCGCGCTCCTCCAGCAGCGCCATGATGAATTCACGGCTCGGGATCGGGTTGTCATACTTCTGCGCCTCGACGGCGGCGTTCGGATCGATCATTTGTTTGCTCATACTCTTTACATTCTCAAAAATCGCTGGTAGATTACGCGCCTTCAAAGCCGAGGTGGCGGAATTGGTAGACGCGCCAGCTTCAGGTGCTGGTATGGGTAACCATGTGGAGGTTCAAGTCCTCTCCTCGGCACCAGCTAGAAAAATCGATTCTCTTCGAATCGACCACAAAAGCCCCGAAATCCAAGCGATTAGGGGCTTTTTTAATGCCTGCCCTTCCCCGCAAGTGGTCGATTTTTCCCCGTTGTTCCCGCTATACTCCACACCAAAATCACACCAAGCACTACACCAAAACGGTGGAAACTGAAGCAGGGTATCTAGCATGGCGTCTTTCCAGAAGCGGGGAGCAACGTGGACTGCGAGGGTGTGTCGAAAAGCATACGCAAGAGTAAGACCTTCACCACCAAGAAGCAAGCACAGGAGTGAGCCAGCCTGACCGAGGGCGGGATCGAAATCCAATAGCAACAGTGACGGATAATATGCCTGCGTGATCGCATTTCGGCACTATAACGGGAACCCAAATATACTCGCACACCGCATATCGCCCCCCTCTTCAGACAAGCAGTCGCCATCCTTGCGGCGCTTGGGAATCAACCGACCAAGTCAGTCAAGGCGTTCACCACACGAAAGTGAACTTCCTCGAAATTCTTGAAATGCCGCTTCCCGCATTCGATCTTCAAGGCCTCAATGGGCCGCAACATCGCCTGGTTGACTTCGGCGCCCCCGGTCCCTTTCGTTTCCGCGACAAAGTACAGAACGCGGTCGTTACGGTACGCCAGCGCCCAGTCGGGGTTATACGGCCCGACCGGCGTTTCAATCTGAAACCAGCCCGGCAGCTTGATATAAAACAATACGTCGTCATTCTCCTCGCACGCCTGCGCGAACTGCCGTTCGGGGCTGGAGTTTGAATCGATGACAATGTGCGAAAAGAGCGTCTTCTCCTGC
>SKWO01000029.1 GCA_007128895.1 Gammaproteobacteria bacterium | reverse complement strand
GACATCAAGGCCAGAAGGCAAGCACCTTCGCTAACAGGCCGGATATACGGCAGCAATCCTGTCACTGTCACTTCTTGCAGACCTTGCAAAACGGGAGGAGACCATATACGGATAAGGCCAAAGGCCGCATCCGGCGAAGAGGACAATCAGGAATCGGTGGGGCGGAAGACCACTTCGCTGCGCAGACCGGCCTTCTGCAGGCCGAGACGGGTGACGGTATTGATCACCAGCGGCGCGCGCAACTGCGCCTTGACCTGGCCATCGGCAGCGGCCTCGCCCCCATAGACAATCAACAGAATGGCCACATCCGAGGGCTGTTCCAGCTGGAGCAGCACCGCCTCCTCGTCGCTCAGGGTAATCTCGTAGTCGACCCCGAAATGGCTCGCCGGAATCAGGCTGAAGGCGACCGCGGGGTCGTCCAGCGACTGCAGGAAGTAGAGGATCGGCGGGTCCTGCTCATCGCGATGAAAGAGCTTGAAGCGGGTGCAGTGTTCCAGCCCCGGCAGCCCTTGCGGGAAGGTGAGGGTACTCTCCTCGTCGATCTCCAGCGGACCGAAGGCAGCGGACTCAAACGGCATGGCGACTCTCTTGCGCGCAATGAACAGACTGAATCATAAGCGTTTGGGCCCGATTCATCAACCAAGGAAGAGGGCATAGGCCGGATTGGCCGTCTCGTCGGCCCAGGCGTAGCCGAGCCCATCGAGAAAGGCGCGAAAGTCGTCGGCGTCGCCCGGCGGCACCTGAATGCCGACCAGCACCCGGCCGTAGGCGGCGCCGTGGTTGCGGTAGTGAAAGAGGCTGATGTTCCAGCGCTGACCGAGGTGGTTGAGGAAGCGCAGCAGGGCACCGGGGCGCTCGGGGAACTCGAAACGCACCACCCGCTCGTGTTCGACCCGACGGGCGTGGCCGCCGACCATGTGGCGCAGATGGAGCTTGGCCATCTCGTTGTCGCTGAGGTCGAGCACCGGGTAGTCGTGGCTGCGCAGCTTGGCCAGCAACTGGTCGCGCTCGTCCCCGGCGCCGCTGGTCTTGATGCCGACGAAGATATGCGCCCGCTCCGGGTCGTCGAGCCGGTAGTTGAATTCGGTGATCATGCGCAGGCCGATGGCGTCGCAGAAGCGGCGGAAGCTGCCGGGCCGCTCCGGAATGGTGACGGCAAAGAGCGCCTCGCGCCGCTCGCCCAGCTCGGCCCGCTCGGCGACATGGCGCAACCGATCGAAGTTCATGTTGGCGCCACTGTTGATCGCTACCAGCCGCTGGCCACGCGCGCCCTCGCGCTCGACGTACTGCTTCAGCCCAGCCACCGCCAGCGCGCCGGCCGGCTCGGCGATCGAGCGGGTCTCGTCGAAGATATCCTTGATCGCGGCGCAGATCTCATCGGTCGAGACCAGTACCACCTCATCGACCCGCTGGCGCGCGATACGAAACGGCTCCTCGCCGATCTGACGCACCGCCACCCCGTCGGCGAAGATGCCGACCTGCTCGAGCACCACCCGCTCGTCGGCGGCCAGCGCCGCATGCAGGGTCGGCGCATCCTCCGGCTCCACCCCGATGATGCGCACCTCGGGGTAGAGGTACTTGACGTAGGCGGCGACCCCGGCGATCAGGCCACCGCCACCGACCGGCACGAAGATCGCGTCGATCCCGTGCAGTTGGCGCACGATCTCCATGCCCACGGTGCCCTGGCCGGCGATCACATCCGGGTCGTCGTAGGGCGGGATCAGGGTCAGGCCGCGCTGCTCCACCAGCTGCAGGGTGTGCTGCCAGGCGTCGTCGTAGGCGCTGCCGGCCAGCTCGATCTCCGCCCCCATGCGGCGCACCGACTCGACCTTGATCTCCGGGGTCGTCTTCGGCATCACGATCACCGCCGGGATACCGAGCCGCTGCGCCGCCAGCGCCACCCCCTGAGCGTGGTTGCCGGCCGAGGCGGCGATCACGCCGCGCGCCCGCGCCGCCGGCGACAGGTGGACGATCTTGTTGTACGCCCCGCGCAGCTTGAAGGAGAAGACCTGCTGCAGATCCTCGCGCTTGAGCCAGACCGCATTGCCGAGCCGCTCGCTCAGGCGCGGGGCCACCTCCAGCGGCGACTCCACGGCGACATCGTAGACACGCGCCTTGAGGATCCTCTCGATGTAGCTGTCCGGCATCTCGCCCCTTCCCCGGCCCGGCCGGTTTGTGGTAGTAATGTAGACAGTTTACAACGATTGCAAAGGGGAAGGTGCATGAATCAGGACGAGATGAAACAGGCTGTCGCCCGCGAGGCGATCCGCTACGTGGAAGAGGGCACCGTGGTCGGCGTCGGCACCGGCTCCACCGCCAACTTCTTCATCGACGAGCTGGCCAAGATGAAGTTCGATATCAAGGGCGCCGTAGCCAGCTCCGAGGCGACCGCTGCGCGGTTGCAGAAGCACGGTATCCCGGTGCTCGACCTCAACGCCGTGGACGAGATGCCGGTCTACATCGACGGCGCCGACGAGGCCAACCGCCACCTCCATCTGGTCAAGGGCGGCGGCGGCGCGCTGACCCGCGAAAAGATCGTCGCCCAGGTGGCCCGGCGCTTCATCTGCATCGCCGACGCCAGCAAGCTGGTCGAGACCCTCGGCACCTTCCCGCTGCCGATCGAAGTCATCCCGATGGCGCGCAGCTACGTCGCCCGCGAACTGGTCCGCCTGGGCGGCCGTCCGGAGCTGCGCCAAGGTTTCACCACCGACAACGGCAACGTCATCCTCGACGTTCACGGCCTAGCGATCACCGAGCCGGCCAAGCTGGAGGCGACCCTGAACAACCTGCCCGGCGTCGTCACCAACGGCCTCTTCGCCCTGCGCCCGGCCGACGCCCTGCTGCTCGGCACCCCGGAAGGCGTCAAGGTCATTGAGTGAACGGCCCGGCGGGGGCGGCGGGGCCCTGCCCCCGCTGCTGGTGGTCTCGCTGCTGCTGCACGGCGCGCTGATCGTCGCCATCACCCAGCCCCCCGGCCGCAGTGAGGCACCCTCCGAGGCCCGCCCCCTCGACATCCGCCTGAACGCCGTGCCTCACGTCGAGCCGGCCAGCGAACCCGTCTCAGAGCCGGCTGCCCCAGCAGCCGTCGAGCCACCCCCGCAGCCCGCCGCTGAGCCCAGCACACCGGCAGCGCCACGCCCGACCCCCAGAGCCACGACGCGCCTCGAAGCCACGCCCAGCCCCACACCCACGGCCGAACCGTCACCGGCACCACCGCCGACGGCACCTGAGTCGGCGCCCCCCTCTCGGGCACCCGCACCGACCACCGAGACTCGCCCCACCTCCACGGCACGCCCCGCCCCCAGTGATGGCGAACTGCGCCAACGGCTACTGCGTCAGCTCGAGCCCTACTTCGACTACCCCCTACTCGCCCAGCGCCGCGGCCTGCAAGGCGTCGTCACCCTGCAACTCACCCTCAACGCGGGCGGCGAGATCGTCCACGTCCGCGTCCTGGAAAGCTCCGGCCACCCCCTCCTCGACCGTGCCGCCGTCAGCGCCACCGAACGCATCGGCCATTTGCGTGACACCCCCTTGGAGGGCCAGCGCGACATCCGCCTGCCGATCACCTATCGTTTGGAGTAGTAAAGAAGCGCTGCCACCACCTTGATGGCGTGTCACCTTCAACCCGCTGACCTTGATCCTGTGGTGCCAAACCTGCATGGCAGTCGGCCAGCCCGCTCGGACCGGTGCCGACAATAAAGGGCAGCCGCACCGCCCCGGCGCAGTGCGCAGCACTGAGGCGGCCGCTGGTCGGGTCGACCCACAGCTCGGTGATCTCACCTCGGGGCAGGCGCGGCAAGGCCGGCGGGCTGACGTTGACGAAGAGGTCGCGCCAGACCGGCAGCGCACCGCTGGAGCCGGTCAGCCCGACCGGCCGATTGTCGTCAGCGCCGACCCAGACCACCACCAGACGGTCCCCGGCGTAGCCGGCGAACCAGGCGTCACGACGGTCGTTGGAGGTGCCGGTCTTGCCGGCCAGCGGCCAGCTGCGTGGAAACTCCTCGGCAAGGCTGCGGGCAGTGCCCTCACGCACCACCGCCTGCAGCGCCGCATCGAGCACCGCAACCGGCCCCGGTTCGGCGACTTTGCGGCTGCGCGGCGGGTAGCTGGCCAGCGGCGTACCGTCGGCGGCGGTGACGGCGCGCAGGGCACGCGGCGGGATGCGCACCCCACCGTTGGCCAGCGGCTGATAGAAGACAGCGACCTCGAACGGGCTCAGCGAGGCGGCACCGAGCAGCTGCGACGGATAGGGGCGCAGACGGCGCTCGACACCGAGCCGGCCGAGGGTTCGAAGCACATCCTCGACCCCGAGTTCCAGACCCAACCGCACGGCGGCCAGGTTGTAGGAGCGGGCCAGCGCCTGATAGAGCAGCACCGGGCCGTGTTCGCCGCCGTCGAAGTTGCGTGGCGACCAACTGCGGCCGTCCGGCTCCTGCAGGGTGATGGCACGGTCGTCGAGCCGTGAGGCGAGCGTGTAGCCGCGCTCGAGCGCAGTCAGGTAGATCGCCGGCTTGACCAGTGAGCCGATCGGTCGCTCGGCGTCGAGCGCCCGGTTGAAACCGGCCAGCCGCGGCAGGCGCCCACCGACCAGCGCCTGCACCTCGCCGGTGACCGGGTCAAGCACCACCACGGCCCCCTCCAGGGTGCCGCTTGGCAGCCCGCGCCGCGCCTCGATCTGCGCCAGTCGCGTGGTCAGTGCCTGCTCGGCCGCGGCCTGCAGATGGGGATCGAGGGTGGTGAAGAGGCGCAGCCCCTCGCTGGTCAGGTCGCGCTCGTGGTAGTGGCTGCGCAGCTGGCGCCGCACCAGATCGATGAAGGCCGGGTGCAACCCGCCGCCGCCGGTGCGGCGCGGCTCGGCACCGAGCGGGGTGGCGACGGCGTGGTCGTGCAGCGTCTCGGAGAGGATCCCTTCACGCAGCATCACGCCCAGCACGGTGTTGCGCCGGCTGCGCGCCCGCTCCGGGTGGCGTTGCGGATCGAAGACCGAAGGGCCGCGCAGCATGCCGACCAGCAGCGCCATCTCACCGGCGCCCAGCTCCGCCAGCGGACGACCGAACCAGTAGCGGCTGGCCAGACCGAAGCCGTGGATGGCACGCCGCCCGTCCTGACCCAGGTAGACCTCGTTGAGGTAGGCCTCGAGGATCGCCTCCTTGCCGTAGCGCCGCTCCAGCAGCAGCGCCATCACCGCCTCGTTGGCCTTGCGCCACAAGGTGCGGTCGTGGCTCAGGTAGAAGTTCTTGACCAGCTGCTGGGTCAGGGTGCTGCCTCCCTGCACGGTACGCCCGGCACGCAGGTTGGCAAAGGCGGCGCGGGCGATGCCGCGCCAGTCGATGCCGCGGTGGCGATAAAAGTGGCGGTCCTCGACCGCGAGCAGCGTGGCGACCAGCTCCGGCGGCACCTCGTCCAGCCGGACCAGGATGCGATCCTCGTTGTGGCCGGGGTGGAGGGTGGCGATCTCCAACGGGTCGAGCCGCGCCCATTCGACCGCCGCGCCGCTGGTCAGGTCACGCACCGTCGCCAGCCGCTGGCCGCTGAACTGCAGCTCCAGCCGCAGCGCCGGCTGCTCACCGTCGTGGTAGCGAAAGGGACGGGTAACGACGTGGAAACGCTCGCCAGCCCGCGAGTAGATGCCCGGTGCGCCGCCCACCGCCGGGGCCGCACGGTAGCCGAGTCGCTCCAGCTCTTCGGCGAAGCGGGCGGCCGAGATCGGCGCGTTCGGGTGCAGATCAAGGGCGCGCGCGTAGACCCGGGCCGGCACCTGCCAGCGCTTACCCTCGAAGTGGCCGCTCACGGTGGCATCGAGCCACAGCACCCAGCCGGTGGCGGCAAGCAGGCCACCGACCAGCAGTGGCGAGAGCCACAGCAGCAGGCACCCAAGCCAGCGGCCTCGACGACGGCGAGGCGCAGCCGGACGGCGGCGGGTTCTACGTTGAGCCATGCGACATGGGGGTCTTTGAGATTCGAAAGGGAGTCGGTTTGCTGCTACAGTTTACCACTATGTCTACCGCCCTGATCGATGCCCTGCGCGACCCGTTGCGCTACCCCCATGCCGCCGAGTCGATCGAAGTGATCGAGACCCATATCTCGTGGGTCGTGCTCGCCGGTGACTTTGCCTACAAGATCAAGAAGCCGGTCGATTTCGGCTTTCTCGACTTCTCCACCCTGGCGCGGCGGCGCCACTGCTGCGACGAGGAGCTGCGCATCAACCGGCGCCTCGCCCCGCAGCTCTATCTGGAGGTGGTCGGCCTGGGCGGCTCGCCGGAGCAGCCAGAGCTCGGCGGCAAAGCGCCGTTCGAGTATGCTGTGAAGATGCGCCGCTTCGCCCCCGAGGACGGCTTCGACCGGTTGCTGGAGCGGGGTGCACTGACACCGGAGTTGCTCGACCGGCTGGCTGAGCGGCTGGCCGCCTTCCACCGTGATGGGGCTGCAGTCGCCGAGCGCGAGAGCCCATGGGGACGCCCCGAGACGGTCGTCACCCCGGTACGCGAGAACATCGAACAGATCGGCCCGCTGCTCGACAGCGCTGACGACCAGGCGCAGCTGCAGCGCATCGCGACCTGGAGCGAGGCCGAGGCGGTGCGGCTCGGGCCGTGGCTCGAGGCGCGCCGGGCGGCGGGCCAGGTCCGCGAGTGCCACGGCGATCTGCACCTGGGCAACATCGCCCTCTACCGGGACGAGCCGCTGATCTTCGATGCGATCGAGTTCAACCCGGCGCTGCGCTGGATCGACACCTGCGCCGAGATCGCCTTTCTGGTGATGGATCTGGACGATCGCCAACGCCCCGATCTGGCGCGGCGCTTTCTCAACCACTATCTGGAGACATCCGGCGATTACGACCTGCTGCACGGTCTGCGCTTCTACCTGAGCTACCGCGCCATGGTGCGGGCCAAGGTCGGCCTGCTGCGCGCCGCCCAGGCCAGCGGTGAGGCGGCGCGCCACGCCCGCGACGAGGCGCTCGGCTATCTGGCCTTGGCCGAGCGCTATACCCAGCCGCCGCAGCCGGGCCTCTGGCTGATGCACGGCCTCTCCGGCAGCGGCAAGTCGCGCACCGCCGCCGAGCTGGTCGCACAGTGCGGCCTGATCCGCCTGCGCTCCGATGTCGAGCGCAAGCGACTGCACGGGCTGGAGCCGCTGGCCCGCACCCGCCCCGAGGTCGGCGCGGGCATCTACACCGCCGAGGCGTCGCAACGCACCTTCGACCACCTGCGCCGACTGGCCGAGTCGATCCTCGCCAGCGGCCACAGCCCACTGATCGACGCCACCTTTCTGCGGCAGCGCGACCG